>CBDTVD010000073.1:0-7444 GCA_965363965.1 uncultured bacterium | reverse complement strand
GCCTTGCCAGGCAGATGGCCAGCAACACTATCAGTATATAGGCGACAATCTTTATTTCCCTGGCTGGCACTGGGCAAATTTAAAGTTGGCCCGCTAAGTTTAAATCCGTGGAGGGTGAATTTAAAGTTGGGCGGTGAATTTTAAATCTGAGCATTGCATCAGCGGTCGCCCATTGCGTGACAACTCTCCCCCGGCCACTCCCAAAGCTTAGGGAGGGGTGCCAGATTGGTGATTATGAAGTTGTTGCAAGCGAGTCTCCTTCTTTCCAGCCATGTTTGCCTTTCTTTGTGTTACTTTTTCCGTGGCCAAAAAGTAACCAAAAAGGCAACCCCGACTTTTGGCTGGTCAAGGCCCAATGGCCTCGGGCGACACTCCACTCTCTCGCTAACTCTCGGTCATTCGGTGTAGCCACTTAAGAAAATGCTGCAACCGAGGGGTCATCGGCAAGCACAGGGTGCTTGCCCTACAATTTACTTTTGGCAGCCATCCCCCTTTTAAGGCTTGACGTTGATGTGCCATCAACACAGGTGCGACATGCCCAATCCTGCCAAGCTTGCCGCGATTATGCGGCACAATTTGAGAGAACGTACATACGCACTGCATTGACAAAAAACGCTTTAACCAATTTCCGCCGTGAATTTCTCGCGGCGATGCAGTGAATTTCTCACAGAGGAGCCGAAGTTTTTTTTACTCCGCTTGGCCCTGGCTTTCCCGTTCATGCACGGCCCAGGCGGTGTAGCCGCCGGCCAGGTGGGCGACGTTGTCGAAGCCGAGGCTCTGCATCAGGCGCATGGCGTTGGCGCTGCGGCCGCCTGCCTTGCAATAGACCAGGTATGGCCTGTCGGGGTCAAGCTGCTCTATTCGGCTGGTAAAGTCGGGCTTATAGATATCAATGTTGACCGAGTTGGGGATGTGCCCTTCCTGATGCTCGGCCTCGGTGCGGACGTCGAGGATGCACACGTTCTCAAGGCGCTGCATGGCATCGGCAAATCCAGCAGGGTTCAAGTCGAAAATTCGTTCAGTCATGGTGCGAATTTAATGGTCAGAAAGGCTTGCCAAAGGCAGATGACGGGTGAATGCTGCCCCATTCGACGCTTTTAAAACGGATAGCCGATGCCAATGCTGAGCACAGCATCGCTGAGGAAGACTTTGGGCGAAAGGCTGGGCGACTTGGGGATTTTGGGGTATTTGACAGGTTTGGCGACATCGAGCCGGATGACAAAAAAGTTAAAGTCGAGGCGAATTCCTGCACCGGCGCCCACGGCAATGTCGCCGATGATGGTGCGGGCGGGGTCGGCCCCTTTGGCAAATGGCAGCTGGCTCTGGGTGCGGATGGTGTCCACGGTGCGCAGCAGCCACACGTTGCCCGCATCAGCAAACAGGGCACCTTTCAAAAAACTATAGATGGGGAAGCGATACTCCAGGCTTGTTTCCAGTTTGATGTCGCCGCTCTGGTCATAGCTGTTGCCCCTGCGGCCATCGGGGTCCTGAAACAATCCGGGCCCGAGTTTTCTGCTGTTAAAGGCACGGATGCTGTTTGGCCCGCCGACATAAAAGCGTTTTTCAAATGGCATGATGCTGCTGTTGGCATATGGCGTGCCCAGCCCCAGTGCAAACCGGCCCGCCAGGTTGGTGTATCGCCCCACAGGCAGATAGGCCCTGATGTCTGGCTCCAGGCGCAGATACTGGTAATAATCAATGCCGCCGAGCCGGCGGATGGTGTCCTTTTCAAGCCGTGCTTTGTCAAACAGGGCATCGCGGGCAAAGATGTCGAATCCGCCAACCTCGCCAGTTACCCGAAACATCCAGTAGAAGGCCTGCACCATGCCAATGGGCTGCTGATTGATGATGAACCCGTATCGGCTGCTGGTGAGGATGTGCCTATCGAAGAGCGAGCGATAAAAAGGGTCGTTGATGTCCTGCAGCTGTGTTTCAAATCCATCGCTCAGCCGATAGGTGTTTATCAGGCTCACCTCAAGCGGCACCCATGTAAAGCGATAGCGGCCATATCGCAGGTTATAGGCCAGGTTTCCTGTCAGGGTTCTGCGGCTGTAATCCTCGGTTCGCTCGCTGAGCCAGCTGCCGCTGAGGGCGGTGGTGCTGCTGAGGCGCAGGCTGCGGTCTTTGATGGCGAAGGGAAGCAGCAGCGTAGGGTAACTCAGGCTGGCATTGAATCCATAATCGAAACTGGCAGCCGCCCCGCTGAATGGCGACTCGATTGAACCGCGCGCACCGATATCCAGCAGCAGGGGCAGCTTGGCAATGATGCGGTTGCGATAAGTGAGGCCCACGCTGGTGCCATACAGCCGCTGCCGGTCGGCAGTGATTGGGGTGTTTTCCTGCGTGGTATTCAGCTCAAGGTTGGCCGTTATTCCCTGCCGCTTCAGCGGGGTCAGCCTGATGAGGATGTCCATCAGCCCTGTGTCTCTGCCGGCTGAAGTATCGGGCATCAGGTTGACATCTATGAATTTGTAAATGCCAATCTGCCCCAGCCTGCCCAGGGTGCTCTGATAGTCGCTCTGCCTGTAGAGGCTGTCGCGGTTGAAAAATACAAAGTCAGCCACAATGGGCGCTTTTATCCTCAGTTGCTTGCTGATGTATATCTGGTCGGTGTATTCAAAACTGTCCTTGGGTATGGTGTCGCCATAGATGTACTCAGGTTCAACATAGATGTTTTTTACCCTGTATATCCAGTGGTGCGGCCGATTGACGGGGTTATCCACCCGCAGGCCGACATCCACAAGGTTGCCCTCCAGGTGGCTGTCCACTTCAAAAGTGATGTATTCTCGGCTGAAGTTCCAGTAGCCCTCGTTTCTGAAGAGGTTGGTCAGCCGGTCCCTTTCTTCGGCCAGCACATCTCCATCATATTGGTCGCCATTTTTCACTCGGCGGCGGGTGGTGTCTCCTTCCAGCACCAGTTTGGCCAGCGCACTGTCCTCCACCTGATACTTCAGGTTTCTGATTTTGAACTCATCGCCAGGGGTAACCAGATAAGTGATGCCGGCTTTTCGGCCCTTGGTTTTTATTTCATAATTCACTTTGCCATGAAAATATCCGTTGTTAAAAAGATATTCTTCCATGTTGCCAGTGCTGACACCGAGGAGCGCAGAATCGAGCAGGACAGGCTCCTCCCAAGTGTTGTTGGCTATTTTTTCCTTCTTTTTTTCAGGGTCGTTTTTCTTTTTGCTCAGCAGATAAAGCCACATTTTTAGGCGAACAACGCCGGCAAATTTTCGATTGGGCTTCTGTTTGCTGAGGGTATAAAGGTCCTCACCCGATTGGCCAGGTGCCCCTTTTACGGCCACCTTTGTGAGCAGATACTTGTCGGCTGGGATATGTTTTTTTATGCTGCACCCCGCCAAAGGCACCATCAGCACCAGCATATACAGAACTTTGCGCAAGGCCGGTGATATCAAAACAGCAGATTAAGTTTATAAAAGGGCTTGGTGACAAAAGCAACAGGTATGCCGACAGGATGTTCCCTGCCGAGGGCCCAAAAGTGATTGAAGAGCTGATGGGTGAGGGGTGGGCCATCCGCGTATTTTATGCTACTGAACTGTGGCAGAGCAAAAACCAGCCCTGGCTGCAGCGCCACACCCCCCCGAACCTGAAGACAATCAGCTGGGAAGAAATGGAGCGCATCAGCACCCTGAAATCGCCCCCAGGGCTGCTGGCCCTGGCTGAAATGCCGCCTGACCCACCGATTGCAGCCTATGCAGAGGCAGATTTTGTGCTGGCGCTGGACAGGCTCAGCGACCCTGGCAACCTGGGCACCATCATCCGCACTGCCGATTGGTTCGGCGTCCGCCGGTTGATTCTTTCGCCTGACAGTGCTGACATTTATAACCCCAAGGTGATACAGGCCAGCATGGGCAGCATTGCCAGGGTATGGGCAGCCTACGCCGATTTGCCCAGCATCCTGCCCACCCTCAGCAAGCCGATTTGGCTGGCTGACACAGCGGGGGAAGCCCCTGCGGCTGCGGGTTTTCACCGCCCCTGTGTGCTGGTAATCGGCAGCGAAAGCCACGGGCCAAGTGCGGCTGTGCAGGCCCTGGCCACTGGCAGGGTGACGATTGCAAAAGCGGGCGGAGGGGACAGCCTGAATGCGGCCATTGCAGCAGCCATTCTGCTCTATGAGCGTGGACGATGAAGGCGCTGCTGAGGAGGGTTTAACACCCTGCCCCCAAAAAATCGCTTCCGGATTCAAAACCTCACTTTGGCAAATGGTTGACAGTCAATGTACTCGAGGTTTCTCTGAACACTCTGCTATGTTCTGCGTTATCCCCACTGAAAACCAAATGGAAAACATGAATAACAACATCAACACATCAAGTGCGGGCGGTTTCGATACCACTGCAACAGCCACCACCAGCATTCTTACTGCTGTTTTTAAAGACCGGATTGCTGCCGAGCAGGCATTCAACCTGGCAGAAAACAGGGGATACAGCCGCGATGACATCAGCGTGCTGATGAGCGATGACACCCGCAAACTCCACTTCACCGATACTGACCACGAGGAGACCCATCTGGGCAACAAGTCGCTTGAGGGCGCAGGTGCAGGTGCAGGCATCGGCGGCACAGTGGGTGCCATCATCGGTGCAATTGCCGCCATCGGCACCTCGATTGTATTGCCGGGCCTCGGCCTCGTTATCGCCGGCCCTATTGCAGCGGCACTTGCCGGTGCAGGTGCAGGCGGCCTGACAGGCGGATTGATCGGCGGCCTTGTGGGCGCCGGAATCCCCAAAGAGCGCGCCGAACTCTATGAAAGCAGCCTGAAAGAAGGCGGAATCCTGCTGGCCATTCATCCCCGCACCAGCGAGGATGCGCGCTATCTGGAACAGGAGTGGAGCCGCATCGGCGGGCACGAAATCCATTGTGCTTAACCCTGGCCTGACCAGCCAAAAAACTATACATGGAAGGGGGCGAGTTGCTGCAAGGCAAACTCGTTCCCTTTTTTTATTTCATTACCCCACCAGGCTGCAGAGTTTATAAAGCATACGGGCCCGAGTTTACCTTGACATTGGCCCCGAGCTCGGCACCCGAAGTTCTAAAGTGAGCGTGGTTTTGCGAAACCATCGCAGGCCATGCAGCAGCACGTGGTGCATAGCTCCACCCCTGGCCAGGGCCGCCTGAGTATTGGCAAAATATTTTGACTCTTTTTGGTGCAGTTGACGCTTTATGCCTCTCGCAATCCCTGAAGCCCAATCACTAATTTTGACATCCAGAACCATGCGAAACCAACTCAGCAGCCTCTACACCAGCCGTATAGAAGATTTTAGCAGCGTAAAGAATGCGCACCCTGATGCTAAGTTAAATGGTCCGTTCCTGACATCCCCCAATGAAGCTTATAGCCGACAAACCTTGCCCGCACTGTTTGTGGGGCAGCAGACCCTTTCATGGGGTGAAAACACGGGGGAACAAGTGGATGTGGAGAAATTGATGATAGAGTGCGAAGAATTTGGTTTAGGAAAGGGTTACTATTCTTCTCCTTTCTGGAACGTGATGCGCAAGATAGAGCGCGCGTTAGGCAATGAGGATTATTCAAGCGCTTGGACTAACCTTAACAAATTTGCGCAAAATGGCAAAAAACCAAAAGGCCGAGTAGCCGACAGTATCAGCACCCTCGACGATGTGCTGCGTGATGAGTTACGCATCCTGCAGCCGAAGGTTTGCGTATTTTTCACCAGTTGGCACTATGACGACCGGTTGCAGAAGTTGTTCGATGGAGTGAAATTTGAGCCCGTCAACTCCACCGATTCTTACAAGCTGGCTCGGCTGGACCACCCCTCTTTGCCAAAACACACATATCGCACATATCACCCCAACTATTTGCGATTTAGCCGGCGTGAAGCAGGATTTATCGAACTGATGGAGCAGGTGGGCCCAATGGGAAGCGAAACTGCCAAAAAATAATAGCTTGGAGGGCCAGACTCTGCCTCGACAGTCAGCGATGATGTGTCGCGATCATTCAAGCATGGGGCGGCAGGGTGAAGGGTTTGTTGAAAAGGCTTCCGACCCCCTGATGCAGGCGATGTGCCGCCGCGCTTACCCCACCAGGCTGCAGAGTTTATAAAGCACACGGGCACCGACATTGCCGTCCCACTCATCCTGGCCGCTGGGGGCCACCTCGCAAAGGTCGAACCCGATAACTGTGCGACCGCTTTGGCGCAGCGCATCCAGCAGATAAAAGGCCTGCTGAAGCGATAAACCGCCAGGCACCGGCGTACCCGTGCTGGGGCACAGGCTCGGCTCAAGCCCGTCAATGTCGAAACTGACATAGACTTTTTGGGGCAGGTGGCTGAGGATTTGGGCGCATTGCTCCTTCCAGGTCTGTCCGCTGAAGGCATTGCCGACCAGCTTGGTGTCGCCGAACATCACCACTCGGCCATTGCTGTCCTCGATGGCGTTGTGCTCGCCCTCGCTCATGTCTCGGATTCCCACCTGCACCAGTCGGCTGATTTGGGGGAGTTTCAGGGCATTCCACATAATGCTGGCATGGCTGTAAGTGAAGCCCTCGTACGCCTCTCGCAGGTCGGCGTGAGCATCGATCTGGAGGATACCGAAGTCGATGTAGCGCTCGGCCAGTGCCTGCAAGTAGCCGAGGGGGGTGCTATGGTCGCCCCCCACCACCCCGACGTTTTTGCCATCAGCGAGCAGTTCAGCAGTGGCCTCATGCACGCGGCTGCGTAGCAGGTCGCAAGCCAAATTGGTGTTCTTCAGCATCTGCCCGCTTTGGGCGCTCAGTGTTTCGCCGAGGCCGTATTCCTGCAGGTATAGGGCTGTCTGCGCCCTGATGCGTTCACTCTGCTGCTGCCACTCCAGGGGCACCTTCCGCATGGCTATGCCTTGTTTCCAGAATCCTGGGTTCTGCCCGTCATAAAGGTCGATTTGCTGGCTGGCTTTCAGTATGGCCGCAGGGCCGTGGCTGGTGCCCTCACGATAGCTGACCGTAACCTCCCAGGGCACAGGCAGCAGCACCGTCTCGCTTTCTTCTTCACTAAACGGCAGGCCGAAGATGCCATGGTCTCGGAGGCCGTTTTCGTCGGCATCAAACCCATCGAGCGTTTTGGCGCGCTGTGCCGCGCGTGCTGTTTTGTCCATCCGGCAGTTTTGCTGGCAAAGGTAATGGGGGGCGGGGGGTGCCGCCCATGCGCCCGTGGTTCCTTGGTTTACGTTGCTGCACCATACCGTGGTACAACTCTCCCCCGTGGCCCTTTCTGTGTATGCTAACCCCTCCCCGGCCCTCCCCTAAAGTATTAGGGGAGGGTGTCAAAGTGCTAATAGTGAGCGTGTTGTAGCAGTGGTGAATGTTGTAGGGTAAGCTAAGGTGCTTGCCTTTGCGTCTCTGGTTGCATCAACGATTGTAGGGGCTACATCAATTCGAGGCCCCCAGGCCGAGAATTAATGTCGCCCTTGTATGCTAACCCCTCCCCGGTCCTCCCCT
>CBDTVD010000072.1:0-7582 GCA_965363965.1 uncultured bacterium | reverse complement strand
GAATTTGATTTTGATAAAGATGGGGATGTCAAGGCAACCTACTCATATACATACACATATGGTGGCATCACCGAAACTTACAGATACAGCTATAAGGGAGATTGGGAATGGGCCGACAAAAAAGAAACAATCGAAATAGACATCAAAGATTTTGGCGAAGTCCTTGAGTTTGATGTAACCCGCCTCACCAGCGAGGAACTCGAATGGGAGGACACGGAAGGCTACACCTGGGAATTGCGGGCCAAATAGGCTGCCTGCTGTAACTTGCCTGAAAATATCAAGCAGAAAATGATCAAGCATAAGCAGGCAATTGCCTGGGCCGCCATTGCAGCCCTCGGGGCCGCCCTGCCCAGCTGCAGCAAGTATCCGGATGGCCCCAAGCTCAGCCTGAAAAGCCCAACGGCCAGGCTCGCCAGGGAATGGGAAGTGAAGAGTGTTGATGACCCATCCTACCCCGAGGAAATCGAGGTCATCTTTGATTTTGACGAGGATGGTGATGTCAAATATGAGCTAATGTTTGATTATGGTTATGGCCAACCCGTTACTTATACCATTAAAGGGGAATGGGAGTGGCTCGACAAAAAAGAAGTGCTGGAATTGGATTTTGATGGCCGAGTGTGGGAAATGACAGTAAAGAGACTGACCACAGATGAACTTGAATGGGAAGACCAAGATGGCTACGACTGGGAACTGCGGGCCAATTGACACAAACCAGCCACGGCATTATAAAATAATGAAATCACCAAAGAAGGCAATCGCAGTTGTGGCAAGCGCCATCCTTGCGGCCACCGCACCCAGTTGCAGCAAGTATGATGATGGGCCCAAAATCAGCCTTCGCACACCCACAGGCAGGCTCACTGCCCACAGATGGGATGTGGACAAAACTCAGAACCCAGATTTCGATTCTGACACCGATTATGAATTCGACTTCAAAAAAGATCGTAGTGCATCATTGAAGTACAGGTATGAATATTCAGCCTTTGGTGTCAGCCGCATTTATATCTATAAGTACCAGGGAGATTGGGAGTGGACTGACAGCAAAGAGTCTTTAGAAATTGACTTGAAGGATTTCGGAGAACCCCTTGAGTTTCAAATAACCCGCCTCACCAGCAAGGAACTTAATTGGAAGGATAAGGAAGGATATGAGTGGGAACTGAGGGCCAAATAGGCTGCCCCCCCAGTTGTTTTCGGGCCCTGAAAAGCAAATCAAAAACCCTGACCAAACTGCCCGCCACTCAATTATTTTTTCAAAGCCGGCCAACTTGCAAGGCATAAGCAACGTCAATGGTGCATATTTGCGGTAAAATTGCCAATGCCGCAGTTCTTTGCCTTTAAGGGTAACGCCGGTTGAACGCGCATTGTTCAGTTCGCCGCATTCCCTTCCCCCAACTGCTATAATCAACACCATTATACAATGATCAAACCAAAAACCGCTATCGCGGCTGCTGCAGCTGCCCTCTTGGTTTCCTCTGCGCCTTCATGCTCGAAGTATGAGGATGGCCCCAAACTCAGTTTCCGTTCCCCAACTTCTCGCCTGGCGCGCGAATGGGCAGTGAAAGATGCGGAACAGAGTGGCTTCCCCGATGACTTCGACATGACCTTTGACTTCGACAAAGATGGGGACCTTAAATTCAATGTTTCAGGAACCTACACTTATTACGGAACACCCTTCCCTGTCAATTATACAATGAAAGGCGATTGGGAATGGCAGGACAAAAAAGAAACGCTGGACATAACTTTTGAGAACCAAAGCAACGAGTTTAAAGTGCTTCGCCTTACCCCAGATGAGATGGTTTGGGAGGATGAGGATGGCGGCGAGTGGAAGCTCGAGGCCAAGTAAGCCCTGCATTTTATTGCAGATGACACCCTTATTGCCCAAAACTTTTTTGATCAAGACACCAGCCACCCTTGCTGCCATCTCCACAGCCCTTCTTGCAGGGGCTGTGGCAGGCTGCAGCAAATATGATGACGGGCCTGCTTTCAGCCTGCGCCCCCCCACACAGCGCCTTGCAAGGGAATGGAAACTGACTTCAACCGATAGCCCAGATGCTCCTGATGACTTGTATTACACGCTTGAGTTTCAGAAAGATGGCGATGTCAAATTTGAATATCGATTCACCAGGATTATTCCAGGCGGCGGTATTCTTTCCAGTACTGCTGCTGGTAAGGTAGATTGGGAGTGGGTAGATCAAAAGGAAACTCTGGAAATTGACTATAATACGCCAATGGAATTCCACGTCCTCAAGCTGACCACAAAAAATTTGGTTTGGGAAGACAAGGATGACCATAAATGGTTTTTCGAGGCACGCTGATTTTCTCAACTGAATGCCCCACTGCAAACAACCAGAAGCAAAACATGCATAAGCCAAAAATTGCCATTGCCTCATTTGCCGCCGCAATGCTGGTGGGTGCCGCCCCCGCTTGCACCAAGTATCCCGACGGGCCTAATTTCAGCCTCCGAAGCCCAAGGCAACGCCTGGTGAGAGAATGGGAGGTGAAGAAAACTGAATCACCCCAGGTAGATGAAGATATTGACCTTGGTTTTGAATTCGAAAAGGATGGCGACCTCAAGTTCAAGTTTTCTTATACCGAAACTTTCGGCGGCCGCACCTATACTTATCATTACAACTATAAAGGCGACTGGGAGTGGCAAGACAACCGCCAGTCTATAGACCTTGATCTTTTCGGTGCCATTACAGAATACAGAGTGCTCAAACTAACCACCGACGAACTTATTTGGGAAGATGAAGAAGGATACAAGTGGGAACTGAACGCCACTAACTAACCATACACCGAAATCCCCTAAACCCCCCGCGCCAAATACACAGCAACAAACAACTTAATCTCAATAAAACAACTTTAATGATTAAAACAGCAAGGACCATCGCGGTCATCGCAGCGGCAGCACTCGTTTCAACAGGATTCGAAAGCTGCAAAAAGTACGAAGAAGGCCCCGGCCTGACATTCCGCAGCCCTGAGGGCCGCCTGAAAGGCATGTGGAAAAGCACCGAAATTGAAGATCAGCCTGGGGCCAATGCCACTTTTGACTTCGACAAAGATGGCAAATTCAGCGGAAGCGCCAGCTATTCTTACGGCGGCATCAACCTTGATGTTCCTTATGCAGGCACTTGGGAACTGGTGAATGACAACGAAGACCTGGAGTTGACTTACTCCATTCTGGGCGACGACTACACCGATGTTTTGGATATCCGCATGCTCAGCAACAAAGAAATGTGGCTGGCAGATGAGGATGGCGCAGTTTCCAAATTCGAGAAACAGTAAACTTAAAATGGTGATTCAGCTTGGCTGTAAGCAGCCGAGCTGAATAGCACATCTATCCCTGCCTGGCCCCTTTTGAATAGTTTTTTCATCAGGGCACCCAGGCAGGGTTTTTTTTTGCGCACGGCAAAACCTGCGTGCACGCCACCAGCAGTGGCTTTGGCCCTGCTCTTCGCCTTCCATAAATTGTCGATAGGTACAGCATTGCTGCGCGGCAGGATATATTTGCGCCCTTATAACCCCCTCCAACAAAATAAAATCTGCTTAAAATGGCAAAACTTTCCATCCTCAAATTCATGGGCGCAGCGGCGCTCAGCTTGGCAATTTCCCTCGGCTCTGTTTCCTGCAAAAAGTATGAAGATGGGCCTGGGCTCACCTTTCGCAGTGCTGAAAAGCGCGCCACCGGCACCTGGAACATCACCGAAATTGAGGATGGCGGCGATGCCACCGGATACTATACCTTTAATGAGGATGGCACCATGGCTGGGGTAGGCACTGCCTACATCCTGGGCACTCCGATAACTTTCGGCATCTCAGGGAATTGGGAACTCACCAGCGATGATGACATCCTGCTGCTGACCAGCGATGACGGCGATGAGCTTGAATACACCATCCGCCGCCTGACCAACAAAGACTTCTGGATTATTGACCCCCGGAGCGACAAAATGACCAAAATGGAAAAAAAATAAAGGGCACGGCAGGTTGAGCCATGCATCCTTAACATCAGGGTAATATACCGCCAGGGCGGGCAGGTGAACTTTGCCACGGCTTGCGATTTTAACCAAGCTCCCATCCACAGATGAACTCGCCCAGCCCCCTCCCAACCCGTCTGCTGATTGTGGATGATGACCCAGATATCCTCGAGTTTCTGGAATACAATCTGCGAAAAGAGGGATACACTGTCGAAACAGCACCAAACGGCAAGGCAGCACTCGCCCAAATAGAGCGATTCGAGCCCCAGCTGATTCTGGTGGATGTGATGATGCCCGAAATGGACGGCATCAAATTCTGCCAGACGGTCCGCGGCATGGATAAATTCAACGATGTGTTCATCGTTTTCCTCACTGCCCGCATAGAGGAGTATAGCGAAATCGCCGCATTCAGTGCTGGTGCTGATGATTATATCACCAAACCCATCAAGCCTGGGGCCCTCCTCAGCCGGCTGAAGGCCATCATCAAACGCCGCAGCGCTGGCGAGCCGCAGAATTCCCCACTTAATTTTGGCGAACTGGTCATCAGCCCCCAGAGTTATGAAGTGAGTTATCAGGGCCAGAAAATCCACTTCGCCCGAAAGGAGTTCGAGCTGCTGCTGCTGCTGGCCAGCCATCCAGGCCAGGTGTACACCCGCGAAAAAATCCTGGAAACCATCTGGGGAAATGATGTGTACATTGGCGACCGCACCATTGATGTCCACATCCGAAAGATCAGGGAAAAAACCAACCCCGCATCCATCAAAACCATCAAGGGGGTAGGCTATAAATTCGAGGCATAGCCAACCCTGTGCAGCACAATCCATTTTAGCATCAATGCGTATCTTGCGCTTGGTGGTTTTTTATAAGTGATGCACATCCGCAATGCTTTCTCGCTCGCCCTGTTCTCTACAGTGGTGGCCGTGGGCATTGCCGTGGCCTTCGGGCTATATATTGGCGTGCCCTGGCCTAAACTGGCCATGATGCTGCCCCTGGCCCTGGTGCTCAATTATGCAGCATTCTATTTCTTGGGCAGGCGCCTGATATTCAGCAGAATAAGGCAAATGAACGAAAGGCTTGAGGCTGGCCTGAAAACCAGGACGCTGCATGTGAGCGGAACAGTGGATGAAATCAGCAAACTCGAAAGCAGCCTCAGCCAGATTGTCAGCGAAAAAACCAATGAAATCAATGCCCTCAAACAACTCGAGCGATATCGCAGGGAGTTTTTGGGCAACGTGGTGCATGAACTTCGCTCACCCATCTTCAACATTCAGGGCTATGTGCACACGCTGATTGAGGGCGCAATTGACGACACCAGTGTCAGCCGGAGGTTCCTGCAGAAAGCCGTCAAAAATGTGGACCACCTGAGTTCATTGGTCGAGGACTTGATTACCATATCGAAACTGGAGGCTGGGGAACTCAAACTCGAGCGGTCGGTTTTCGACCTCAATGAACTGGTGGGTGAAGTTATTGAACTGGAAGAAGGGGGCGCGCGCCAGCGCGGGATAACCCTGAGCCTGAAAAACGGCGAAGGCATATGCCCCGCAAACGCCGACCGCAAAATGATTCGCCAGGTCCTGGTCAATCTGCTGAGCAACAGCATCAAATATGGCAGAGACAATGGACAGACCACCATCACCATTCACCAGGGCGAAAGGCTGCTGACGGTAGAGGTAAGCGACAATGGCGAGGGCATTGCCGAAGAGCACCTCAGCCGAATTTTTGAGCGATTTTATCGCGGCGATAAAAACCGCAGCAGGGGAGAGGTGAGCACGGGTCTGGGCCTCGCCATCGTAAAGCATTACCTTGAGGCGCACCGGCAAAGCATCCAGGCCACCAGCGTGCTGGGCATCGGTTCCATTTTTAGTTTTACACTGGATAAGGCAAACAGCCCTGAGCGGCCCCTGATTGCAGTACCTTAGCCGCTGATAGCTTATCACCAACCTTTTTCCTCAACGATGAAGAATTCTGTTTCCCCCTTGCCTGCAGCCATGCTTGGCCTCGCCCTTTTATTATTTGCCTCCTGTGTGCCGCAGCGAAAGTTTACCGAAATGGAGGACAGGTACAAAGCCGAATTTCAAAAAAATGCCGAATGCACCGACCAGCTGACAGGCCTTCAGCAGCAAATGAATGAGCTCAACCGTCAGCTCACCGACTTGCGTGATGCACGTGAGGGCCTGATGAAGGACACGATGGAACTGGGCAAAGACCTCCGCCGCGCACTGAGCCGCGCCAATGACCTCAACCTCAGCGCAAGCGACCTGAAAGACAAACTCACCGCCGAGGAAAAACGCAGCCTGATGCGCAGGGAAGAATTAATGGAGCAAATCAAACAGACCCAAAGCGAACTCAAGGATAAAACTACCGCACTGGATGAGCGTGAAAAGCAGCTGAAAGCCCTGCAGGCCAGCCTGCAAAGCCGAGAGGCAAGGGTCGCTGAACTCGAGAAAGTAATCGCTGAAAAAGATGCCAACCTCAGTGCGCTGAAAAAGTCCATCAGTGATGCACTCACCAGCTTTCAGGGCAAGGGGATTACAGTTAATGTCAAAGATGGAAAAGTCTATGTCAGCCTCGATGAAAAACTCCTCTTTGAAAGCGGGAAATACACCGTAAATGCCGATGGCAAAGCTGCCTTGCTGCAAATCAGCCAGGCACTGAAAAATGAGCCAGATGTACAGATGCTTGTCGAGGGCCATACTGACAATGTGCCTTATCGGGCGGCTGCCGGCTCAGTCATCAAGGATAACCTCGATCTCAGCGTGCTTCGCGCCACTGAAGTAACGCGCATTCTGGTGAAAGACGGCGGATTTCCGGCTGGCCGAGTTACAGCCGCCGGCAGGGGAGATGCCCTGCCAATCGCCGACAACAGCACCCCTGATGGCCGAGCCAAGAATCGCCGCACCGAGGTAATCCTCACCCCGAAACTCAACGATCTGCTAAAGGCAATCGATAAATAAGGCGCCCACAGGGCAAAGGTGGCTGGCCTCTACGTTCACATTCCATACTGCAGGCAAGCCTGCACCTATTGCAATTTCCATTTCAGCACCAGCCACCGTACCCTGGCTGAAATGACAAAGGCCATTGCAATGGAAGCTCGCATCCGCACCAAGGAGTGGAAATCAACGCCCTTTACCACCCTCTATTTCGGTGGCGGCACGCCCTCTCTTGTCCCCCAGCCACTGATGGCTGAACTGCTGACAGCATTGCGCGGTGAATTCGACTTGAGCAATGTTGGCGAAACCACACTCGAGGCCAACCCAGACGATATTTCCCCTCAGCACCTTCGGGCGCTCCGTGGGCTGGGTTTCAATCGGCTGAGCCTCGGGCTGCAATCGCTGAGTGATGACGAACTCCGATACTTCAACAGGGCACACAATGCCGCACAGTCCCTGTCGGCTGTTGAAATGGTAAGGAGCGCAGGCTTTGATAATTTCAGCATAGACCTGATTTACGGCTCTCCGCTCCAAACACCCGAAGCCTGGGCCAGCACACTCGGCTGGGTGGCCGAGCATGGCATCCCCCACGTTTCAGCTTATGCCCTGACAGTCGAAAAGAAAACAAAACTCAGCCGAGACATTGAAAGGGGGCACACTCCTATGCCTGATGATGCGGCC
>CBDTVD010000071.1:0-7655 GCA_965363965.1 uncultured bacterium | reverse complement strand
CGGATGAGTTCTTCGCCCTGAGTGCCATGCCCAGCGCCGGTGATGGTGCGGCCGACACCCCCCAGTGCGCCGATTGCCCGGGCTATCCCGACAGTTTTTTTGCTGAGCTGGGGAATGACCCTGAAGCCATCGAGGCGATGATCAAGCAGAAAGGGCTGCTGGAAAAGCTGGCATTCGACCTCAGCCGGCGGAGCATGGACATCCTGCAGCGCGTGGATTTCGAGCAATTGCGGCCCGAAATAGCCACGGAGCTGAAAGCCCAGCACATAGACTTCCCCTTTGAGTATGCGCTGATTGACGGCAGGGACGGGCGGCTGCTGCGCACCTCAGCCGCTGATGCAGGTGAAGAGCTGCGCACCAGTTCCTATAAAGCTCAGCTTTTTGCCGATGACCTGTTCGGGCAGCCCAATTACCTCGCTGTCTATTTTCCCCACAAGGATATGATGCTGGTTGACCGCGTGGGGCGGGTGCTGCTGCTGAGTGTGCTGTTCATCGCCCTGGTGGGCGGTGGCTTTTGGTGGATGATGCGCAGTTACCTGAACCAGCGCAAGCTGCGCCAGATGACCACCGATTTTATCAACAACATGACCCACGAGCTGAAAACACCCATCAGCACCATCAGCCTGGCCACAGAGGCTATGACGGACCCTGATATCCAGTTCAGCCAGGCGCAATTCAGGCGGCTGGCTGGCATCATATCATCAGAAAGCCACAGATTGAAAGGCCAGGTGGACCGTGTGCTGGAGGCGGCAAGGCTGGAACGCGGAGAAGTAAAACTCGACCGAATCCCCCTGAATGTGCATGAGAGCATCGAGCAGGCGGCTGACCGGTTCAGGCTGCAACTGGGCGAGCGGCATGGCACCATATCCCTCCATTTAAATGCTCAGAATCCGCACGTTTCAGCCGACCCGATGCACCTGGAGAACATCATTGGCAACCTGCTGGATAATGCACTGAAATACAGCCCAGGCACCCCGGCGATAAAAGTCAGCACCAGTGATGATGGCGGCATGGTGCGCATAGCCGTAAGCGACAATGGCATCGGGATGAGCAGTGATGTGCAGCGCCGCGTTTTCGAGCGGTTCTATCGGGCCCATACAGGCAATCTGCACGATGTAAAAGGGTTTGGCCTCGGGCTGAGCTATGTGCAGGCTATGGTGTCGGCCCATGGGGGAATGGTGGGCCTGAGCAGTTCACCTGGCAAAGGCAGCACGTTTTGGTTCACCCTGCCAGCGGAGTGATGAGGGATGATGGTAACGTTAAGTTGCTGAACAAGATTCATCAGGCAGCAGTTTAAGCGATATCCAGTTTGGGCAGGAATTTTCGGCAGTTTTCGAATTTTCCTTTCTCCATTTTTCCGTGCCTGCTGCTCCGTTTTCCACAGCAGCAAACCTACGGCGAGTTTTGGCTGCCGGCACCACCATTGGCTGGGAATAGTTTTCCCCATATCCCCAAGTAAAAAAAGATAAAAGAAAAATCTTATTATCCTTTATTAAGGCTGTGGATTCTGGCAGAAAATGTTTGGGCTGTGCGCACCAAAGGGGTTGTCCCCAGCAGTAAAAATTTCTGCCAGGTGGTGGTGGATTGGCCCGATTTGGTTTTCAGGCACTTAACTGTTTGTGTCCACAGGGTGGACAATGGATGCTGTGGGTAAAATTATGGTTACCCCAATGTTAACAACAGCGCAGGGGGTGTGGATGGTGAAGGGCTTATTTTGGGGTTTGTTCACCTTTGAGCAGCTTGCTGAGACTTATCCTCAAAAGGCGGACCTCTTTTTCGCTCAAAAGGCGGGCTTTTCCACGGGGCAGATCTTTTTTTGTGAGTAACCCGAAAGCGGTACGGTCGAGCTTGACCACCTCATATCCCAAGCTTTCAAACATTCTGCGTATCACGCGGTTGCGGCCGATGTGGATGCTGATGCCTATTACTCGGCGGTCGGCTGGTTCCAGATAGGCAGCCTCATCGGCTTTTGCTGGGCCGTCCTCCAATTCCATTCCATCAAGGATTTTTTGCAGGTCTTCGGGTGCGAGGGGCTTGTCGAGCTCGGCGCGATAAATCTTTTCCAGGTTTCCTTTCGGGTGCATCATGGCGTTTGCCAGGTCGCCATCATTGGTCATCAGCAATACTCCGCTGGTGTTCCTGTCGAGCCTGCCGACAGGGTAGATGCGTTCGGGGGTCAGGTGATTGACCAGTTCCATGACTGTTTTGCGTCCCTGGGGGTCATCAGTTGTGGTGATGTAGCCGCGGGGTTTGTTCAGCAGCACATATGTCGGTGCGCCGCCCTCGATGCGTTTGCCTCTTAGGGTTACTTTGTCGGCGTGCTGTATGACGGTTCCGAGTGTGGTGATGGTCTGTCCATTCACCTGCACTTCGCCGGCTTCAATCAGTTCATCGGCGCCCCTTCGGCTGCAGATTCCAGCATTGGCAATAAATTTGTTTAACCTGATTCCCCCCGTGTCGGCCCTGGGCGGCTGGGCACTGTAATTTTTTGTGCGCGATATGCGTTTAGCCTTATAGCCCCCTTTATTAAATGGTTTTTTTTCTGCGCGTTTTTTTCCTGGTCCTTGTGGGGTCATATATGGCAGTGGGTCAGGCAAATGCCAAGCCACGGCTGAAGCGTATATGCCCTGGTGATGATGGCAGCCTGACGATCAGCCTGATTGCCGACAGTGACACCTGCGGCCCTGCGATGACAATTGTCTATGCGCGCGAGTCTCAATTCGCTGCTTTTCTGGCCATTGATTCGTTTAACAATGCCAGCGCAACCGAGCTGGTTTATAAAGGCTTGCGTGCCAAATATCAGAACGGAAGTTTTTTCCTGGCTGTGAAAAGCGGATGCGCGCCCCCTGATTCGATTGCTTACAGCGATACGCTGGATGTAGATGTCGAGCCACCGGCGCCTATTGGCCTGCGCAGTGTGAGTGTGAATGCTGATGGAAAAGCAACCATTGAAGGATTGCCATCGGCTGAGCAGGATGTGATGGGCTACATCCTATATAGTGTATCAAACGGAAGCAATACGCCGATTGACACCTTCTTCGGCTCGCCGCCAGCTGGTTTCGTTGACCAAAGCAGCAACCCATCTGCCGGCAGCGAGCGTTATCGGGTGGCCCCATTCGATAGCTGCATGAACCTCGCCCCTCTGGGCGACCCCAGTGCAACCGTATTTGTATCGGCCGATTCCCCCAACCTGTGCCGGCGAAGCGTGATGCTGAACTGGACAGCCTATCAGGGCTTCGCTGTCGGGCGCTATGATGTTTATACCACCACAGGCACTCAGCCAATCGGCACTGTAAAGGGGAATGTGCTGAGCATAGACCTGACCATTCCCACCAATGTAACCATCAGCAGTTATTATGTGGTTGCTGTCAGCAGTGCTGATGAATTGCTTGTCAGCGTCAGCAATATTGTAACGGTTACTGTCCCCATTTCTCAGCGGCCGGTGCCGCTGCTTTATCAGCTCAGCGACCTGGGGACTGGGGCACTGCAATTGGGCTTCAGCATTCAAAACCCTGCAGGGCTTCAGCGCATTGAAATATGGCGCGGAAAAAGTGCCCGCAGTGTGAGAAAAATCGACCAGATATCGCCTGTGCCACGCGGAACCTATGTGGATAACACCATAGAGGCCAACACCATTTATTATTATCAGATTGTAACTTTTGACACCTGTGCCGGCGAGCCAGCCAGCAGCGACACGCTGAACAACATGCTGCTGACCCTGCTGGACACTGCCGACTATCGGCGCCTGACTTGGAACCCCTTTATCCTCGGCGGCCAAAAAGCCTATAGTTATGTGATCTACAGGAGCTTTGACGGCGGAAAAACCTACGATTCCATCGCCATCAGCCCCGATGAAAGCTATCGCGATTACCTGGAACTGGATACGATTTCGGCAGAGGGCATTTGCTATAGGGTCCGGGCGCAGCTGTTCCCCTCACCAGGGGGGCCAAGCACCTGGAGCTACAGTTCAACCGCCTGCCTCATCAAGCCGCACACCATCTTTTTCCCCAATGCCGTGGTCAAGGAAGGCAAGGTGCCCATTTATCGGCCAAAGGGAACCTTCATCAATTATGACCGAAGCCGCATGTACATCTTCAACCGATGGGGTACCCAGGTTTTTGAGGGCGATTTGCGCACCGGCTGGAACCTGGAGTTCAAGGGTAAACCGGTGCCCAGCGGGGTGTACATTTATCGCGTTGACCTGAAGGGCACTGATGCGACCAACCATTACTATCAGGGCACCTTTACGGTGCTTGATTAAGCCCGAACATTACCCCCCCTCACACACCCGGATTTCCCCCTCTGCCGATGGCGAAAATCAAACTCCACAACCGCCACCATTTCCCGCTTGATTGGGATTGGAAACGCGTATCATCAGCCATTCGATCGCTTTTTAAAGAGCGGGGATATAAAGTTAACAGCCTGGAAGTGATTCTGGTGGATGATGAAGAGCTGCTGGCCATGAACAATCAGTTTCTGGCGCATGATTACTATACCGATATCCTGACATTCAACTATGCAAACGATCCGCTTGAAATAGAGGGGGAACTCTATATCAGCCATACGCGCGTGGCGGAGAATGCTGCGGGCTATGAAGTTTCGACTGAACTCGAGCTTACGCGGGTTGTGGTGCACGGCGCACTGCACCTGGTGGGTGAGGAAGACGGCACAGACGAAGAAAAAAGCCACATGCAAGCACTTGAGAATCAGATGATTGAGCGTATTGTTTCACGTGAAACGTCTGCCGCGCAAAATGTTTGAGCCATACGATATAATTGTGGTGGGTGCTGGGCATGCTGGCTGCGAGGCTGCCGCCGCCGCCGCCGCACTCGGCAGCAGGGTACTGCTGATTACCATGAACCTGCAGGTGATCGGGCAGATGAGCTGCAACCCAGCCATGGGCGGCGTGGGCAAAGGCCAGATCATCCGTGAGATTGATGCGCTTGGCGGATGGAGCGGTGTGGTGGCAGACCAATCGGCCATACAATTCAGGATGCTCAACCGCAGCAAAGGCCCCGCCATGTGGAGCCCGCGCACCCAGAACGACCGCATGAGGTTCGCCGAACTATGGCGGCTGAAACTGGAGGAAATCGAGAATGTGCACTTTCTGCAGGACATGGTCAGCGGACTGATTGTGGAAGGCGAGCGAGTTGCAGGGGTCAGCACCCAGATGGGGTATCAGATTCGCGCCAGGGCAGTGGTGCTCACCAATGGCACCTTCCTCAATGGCACCATCCACATCGGCGAGAAACAATTTGGCGGCGGGCGAATGGCTGAACGCGCGGCAACCGGAATCACCGAGCAGCTGAAAAGCCTGGGCTTCGAAAGCGGCAGGATGAAAACCGGCACACCCCCAAGAGTAGATGGCCGCAGCCTCGACTATTCAAAAATGGAAGAGCACAAAGGCGATGAGCATCCGGAGAAATTCAGTTATCTCGGTTCCATCCAGCCCCTCACTCAACAGCGGAGCTGTTACATGACTTATACCAGCCCTGCAGTGCACGATACACTTCGGGAAGGCTTCGCCCAATCGCCCATGTATGCTGGCCGAATCCAGGGACTGGGCCCCAGATACTGCCCGAGCATTGAGGATAAAATTGACCGATTCGCCGACAAGGACCGCCATCAGATTATGGTGGAACCGGAAGGATGGAGCACAGTGGAAGTTTATGTAAATGGATTCAGCACCTCGCTGCCGGATGAAGTGCAATATCGTGCGCTCCGCCAAATGGCAGGCTTTGAGAATGCACGGGTGTTTAGGCCGGGCTATGCCATCGAGTATGATTATTTTCCGCCGCTGCAGCTGCGCCATACGCTGGAGACCAAGTTGGTCGGCGGGCTTTATTTCGCTGGGCAGATCAATGGCACCACCGGCTATGAGGAGGCCGCTGCCCAGGGCCTTATGGCCGGCATCAATGCCCATCTCGGCATCACCCAGCAGCCAGCGTTTATTCTCCGCCGAAGCGAAGCCTACATCGGCGTGCTGATTGATGACCTGATTACCAAAGGCACTGAGGAGCCTTATCGGATGTTTACCAGCCGGGCCGAGTATCGAATTCTGCTGCGGCAGGACAATGCCGACCTCAGGCTGACGGAAAAATCGCATACCCTGGGGCTGGCCAGTGATGCACGGATGAAGAGGGTGGAAGAAAAATCCTCGGCCATAAAATCCATTACCAAAGCGATCGACGGGCTGAGTGTAGAGCCAGAGCAGGTGAACCCCTCGCTGGCTGAAATGGGTCAATCAGAAACAGAGCAGAAAGTGAAAGCAAGTTCCATCCTCGGCAGGCCGAAAATTACTCTGGACATGCTGAAGGATTGGGTGCCATCCATCAATGAAGCCATATCGGGGTTTGACTCAGAATCTCAGGAAGAAGCTGAAATTGAAATCAAATATAGGGGATACATTCAAAAAGAGCATGAGCAGGCAGAAAAGCAATCGAGGCTGGAAGGAGTGGCCCTGAGCGATTCCCTCGATTTTCGCGCCATGCGGGCACTTAGCAAAGAGGCACAGGAAAAGCTCAGCCGAGTACGCCCCGCAACCATAGGCCAGGCAAGCCGAATCAGTGGGGTAACCCCTGCCGATGTCTCGGTATTGCTGGTTCACCTCGGCAGATGATGGGGAAACTTTGTGTTTTAATTTTGGCCATTGCCTTGTGGGCTTCGGGCTGCGCAGTGATCACTACGCCGAATGGCGGTGACCAGGACAGTACGCCGCCAGTGCTGCAGAGCGCGGTGCCAGCGGATAAATCCACCAACTTCAGTGGGGGAGAAATCAGGTTCAAGTTTGATGAATACATCCAACTTGGCAATCGCCAGGAAATCCTGCTCACCCCTGCGCTCGAAATTCCGCCAACTTACACAGTCAAAGGAAAATCGCTCATCGTCAAGTTCAATGGCGATGCCCTGAAAGATTCCACCACCTATCTCTTGCAGTTCGGCGATGCCATCAAGGATAACAATGAGGGCAATGTACTTCGCGGATTATCCTATGCATTTTCAACTGGTGATTTTCTGGATTCACTTCAGCTACGCGGTACAGTTACAGATCTGCTGACCAATACCCGATTCGGCCGAGTAACGGTGGCAGCTGTGCCTGCCACGTGGAGGGCCGGTGACCCAACAACTCGATACACTGTTAGCCCAAGCGGCGAGTTTGCCCTCAGCAATTTGCCCAAAGCCCAATATCGCATCGTTGCCTGGGCCGATGCAAATGGAAACAGAGACTGGGATGCAGGTGAAAAAATAGGGTGGAGCTCTCCCTTTCCCTTTACTGGTCAGGATACATCGGTAGCCATCAGCATTGCAAAAGTGCTCGCCGGAAAGGCAGAGATATCAAAGGTAACTTTCGGTTCATCCGAAGCATCTGCAGTTTTTTCCTCGCCTATACTCAAGGTGCAGGCCAATGGGCCCAGGGCAATTTTGTACAGTGCTGATTCCGTAATCATCTATCCGCGCTCAGGCATGGCCAGTGTGCAGGTCAAGGCCAAGACTCAGGCAGGCAAGGCCGATTCGCTGCTGGTGCCACTCAAAGCATTTACTCTCGATTCATTTTATGTTGTCGGGGCAGACAATAACCCCAACCGTGAGGCCATGAAGGGTTACATCTGGGGCCTGCGGGTTAACCGGCCAGTGGATTCAGTGATTGAATCAAA
>CBDTVD010000070.1:0-7665 GCA_965363965.1 uncultured bacterium | reverse complement strand
CTATATTTAATGATGTTTGGAAACAACTTTATTTGGAGCTATTCAATGGCAGTTACAAGCCTGATTCACGGGGGATGGCCCATGCCTTTGGTGATGCGTGGCAATGTGGTGGTACAGTGATATAAGCATTCCGCGCCCCCAGTGCGGCCCTTATCTTTGCCCCAAGATGCGTATCCCTCAGCGTGTTTATGGTTATTTATCGGTGGTGCTGGTGCTGATGGCACTCAGTGCAGGGCCGCTGCCGAAGCTGATCTCGGCGCAGTTCAAGGTATATGGTGATTGCGGCAACTGCCGGCGAAGGATAGAGGCTGCGGCCATTGAGGGTGGGGCCAAATCGGCAGACTGGAATGTGCTCAGCAACCTGATGACGGTGAAGTTTAACCCCGAAACCACAAGCCTGAAGAAAATTGAAACAGCGATTGCCAATGCGGGGCACGACACCGAGGACATCCGCGCCACCGACAGCGCCTACCTCAGCCTGACCAAATATTGCCGATACCCCCGCGGGCCGGAAATAAGAAAGGCGAAGGTTTGGTGAATGGGGCGATTGTGCCGTAACTTTGCAACCGCTTAGGGCTATACCCTTCCTTTTGATATCGCAGCCATTGCAGATATCATCTTATAACAGACCAAGGAAGCACGGCTCAGGCAGCCGAATGTGCCCCAAATAATCTGCAGAGTGCTTAAAACTCGGCAGCAGAATGGGGGCCAAGTATAGAAGAATCCCCTAAAAATCACCCAAAGATATTTTGTTTAACTCTACCAGTGCTGGCCACAAGGCCGAGAGCACCCCTGGGGCGGACTATGCCCCCGAAACACCTATGGAAACCACCTTTGCCAGCCTGAACCTGCAGCCCGAAACGATGCAGGCCTTAGCCGACCTCGACTACACCTACACTACGCCGATCCAGGCGCAGAGCATCCCCCACCTGCAGGAAGGGCGCGACCTGATTGGCCAGGCCCAGACGGGCACCGGCAAAACAATCGCCTTTGCCATCCCCGCCATCGAGCGCACGGACACCAGCAGCAAAGAGACGCAAACCCTGATCCTTTGCCCCACGCGTGAGCTTGCCATGCAGGTGGAGGCCGAGATTGCAAAACTCACCACCCACAACCGCCGCATCCGCAGCATCGCCATCTATGGCGGGGCCAGCATCGACAAACAAATCCAGGGCCTGCGCCGCGGCGCCCACATCGTTGTCGGCACACCAGGCCGCATCATGGACCACCTCGATAGGGGCACCCTCCAGCTCGGCCATGTACGCGAGGTCATCCTGGATGAGGCTGATGAAATGCTCGACATGGGCTTTCGTGAAGATATCGAGTCTATATTGACCGAGGTGCCCAAAGAAGGCCGCCAGACGGTGTTCTTCAGTGCGACTATGAGCAAGTCCATCATGGATCTGACCAAGCGTTATCAGAAAGACCCTGTCATCATCAAGGTTGCCAAGGACGACCTGACAGTTGCCGCCATCCAGCAGAGCTATTATGAGGTGCGCGAGCGCGAGAAAATGCCAACGCTGACGCGTTTGATCGACCTTTATGAGCCTCGGCTGTGCCTGGTGTTCTGCAACACCAAGCGCAAAGTGGACGAGCTGGTAGAAAACCTTCAGCGCGAGGGCTTTATGGCTGAGGCATTGCATGGCGACCTGCGCCAGGGCCAGCGCATCCAGGTGCTGAGCAAGTTCAAAGAAGGTGTCATCCAAATCCTTGTGGCTACCGACGTGGCAGCACGCGGCATTGACATCTATGACATGGAAATGGTGGTCAACTTCGATTTGCCGCCTGACCTGGAGTACTACGTCCACCGCATCGGCCGCACAGGGCGTGCTGGCCGCAGCGGCCGTGCCCTGAGCCTGGTTACCATGCGTGAGGTGCCAACACTCCGCGCCATAGAGCGCGTGGCCAAGGTGAAAATCCCGCGCGAAACGCCGCCCAGCGCGCAGGAGGTAGAAGCCAAAAAGCGCAACAAGTTCCTCAACCACATCAAAACAACGATTGACGAAGGCGGCCTGAGCCATTACCTCGACTGGGTAGAGAACCTCCGCAGCGAGGGCTACACAGCTGCCGACGTAGCCGCCGCACTCATCAAAATCGAGGTGCACACGCACGCCAGTGCCGATACCGATCGCCAGCCAGGCAAAATCGAGAAAAAAGAGCGCGGAGATGATCGGCGCGCCGACCGCAGTGACCGTGGCGACCGACCAGAGCGGCGCGACCGCAAAAGCGAAGGCGGAAGCTACAAAAGCGACCCCGTGAAGGAAGCCAGCAGCCGCGGAATGACGCGCCTTTTCCTCGGCCTGGGCAAAAAAGATCAGCTCGCCCCCAAGGACATTGTTGGTGCCATTGCTGGCGAAAGCGGAATCGAAGGCCGAGACATCGGGAACATTGACTTGTTCGACATGTTCAGCTTTGTAGAAGTGCCCAGCACCCATGCTGAGATGATCATCCGCAAGATGAGCAAGATCACCTTTAAAGGCAAGCCCCTGAAAATCAGCCTGGCTGAGGGCAGATAGTCCCAGTAAGATGACTGAATAAGGTTGGGCCGATTTCTTTCAACGGGGGAAGTTGGCCCATTCTTTTTTTCTGATTCGGTTTTATAATTTACCTTTGCCCCCCCGCCATTCAGCCGGCGCAAGGGCAAAATCAGGTCTCGTAGTTCAATTGGATAGAATTTTGGATTCCGGTTCCAAAGGTTGCAGGTTCGAACCCTGCCGAGATCACAGGGTGGGGGTGGAGCAACCCCTGGGCAGTGAATTGCATCTCAAGCTGAAGTATGAATGAACTGCCAATCAAGTTAATTGCGCTGAGTTTTGCCATGCTGGCCATCAGCGGAAAATGCAAGAAGGATAAGCCCGACCCTGTGGTGATTGATACATCGCCGAGGGCCGTGGTTGAATTTGAGGAGCCCGAAGAGGCCGAGATTGTGGCCTATGGCGACAAGGTGCACATGGAAGGAAAGATAATTGGCAAAGAAAAACTCGCCGGTTATACCCTGACCATTAAATCGCCCACCGACAGCCTGATATACAGTTTTTCAGATTCTTCTGAGGCCGATACTTTCAATTTTCACCAGCATTGGGAAAACAACCTCAACCGCACTTACAGTGTCAGGGTGAAAGCCGAGACAACTGTGAAAAGCAGCGGCAAGAAAATCAGCGATGAAAAGCTGATTATTGCGCAGGGGAAATAAGGTACCTTTCTCGGATAATCGAGCGGTGGTGCTGCCAGTGGCCGACCACCAGTTTAAAGAACTTCCACGCGGGTGCGCGCCAGCTGGCGGCCTCGCCTTCACGGCCGAGCATTTCAGGGCTGAGTGCGCGCAGGGAAGCGATGGTATTGGCGCGCAAGGCATTGAACTCGTGCAAAAAATCCTCAATGGTATATTGATGGTATCGGCCGTTTTGGATGTAGTCATCTTGCTCAAAACCAGGCTGAGGGGTTTGGTCTCCTCTGCTGAATCGGAATCCGCGATCGGCCTGGATTCGCTCGGTGTCCATGCAGTGGCCGATCAGTTCGGCCAGGGTCCACTTGCCCGGGGCGTATTGAGAGTTGAGTTGCGCTGGGGTCAGGGAGGTAATAAGGTCTGCAATCGCTGATTGCTGCTTTTGCAGCAGGTCGAGCGTTTCACCTTCGCCAGCCTGGGCTATGTAGTGCTCGCGGAAGTTGAGGATTGGGGCAGGGCTGCTATTCACAGGGATCGAATGGTTTTAGAGAAAAGACGGATAACTGGCAGTTCCATCACCCTACCTTTTTCCGCTTGGCGAGGTACTGGAGCAGCACACCGCGGAAGCCAGCGTTGATGTCAGCAGGCACATAATCAATGCGGTATTGGCTGAGCTTGAGTTTCAGCTCCTGATTATACTCGGCCATGCGCTGGATGTATTGGGCCTTCATCTCGGTGGGGTTGAGTTTGAGGGTTTGGCCCGTTTCCATGTCCACGAATTTATAGGGTCGGTTTTCGAATTCCAGCAGGTTTTCGTGTGCCGCATCGAGGGTGTGGAAGACCATCACCTCATGGCCTTTGTATCGCAGATGCTGCAGTCCGCCGAGGGTTTCATCGAGCCGAGCTGGGTCGGCCAGCATGTCGCTGAAAATGACGACCAGTGCCCTTCGGTGGACGCTTTCGGCCAGCTGGTGCAGCACAGGGCCGATGTGGGTCGGCTGATTGAGGGGCTGCTGACCCAGCAATGCAGTCAGTTCATTGAAAATCAGTTTTTGATGTGCCCCGCTGCTCCGTGCGGGCAAAAAGGTTTTGATGGCATCGGTGAAGATGGTGAGGCCCGCAGCATCGCGCTGGCGATGGAGCAGATAGGCTATGCAGGCAGCTGAATAGGCGCTGAAGCGGAGTTTGCTCCAGTTTCCCTGGCCATAGTGCATGCTGCTGCTGGCATCCACCACCAGGTGGCAGCGCAGGTTGGTTTCCTCCTCATATCGCTTGAGGAAGAGTTTGTCGGTCCGGCCAAAGAGTTTCCAATCCATATGCCGAGTGCTTTCGCCTGGATTATAGAGGCGATGCTCAGCAAACTCGACACTGAAGCCGTGAAAAGGGCTTTTATGAAGGCCAACAATAAAGCCCTCGACGACCTGACGGGCCAGGAGCTCGAGGGAGCCGAAGCGCTCGAGTTCCTGGCGGTCGATCCGGTCGAGATTAGGCGTTTGCATTCACCAGGTGCATATCCAGCTTTTTGGCCAGAACTGCTTTTGGTGCAGCACCCACGTGTTTATCCACTACTTCGCCATTTTTGAAAATCAGCAATGTTGGGATGCTCCGTACGCCGAATTTCTGGCTCACTTGCGGGTTTTCATCCACATTGAGTTTGCCGATAATGGCGCGTCCATCATATTCTTTGCTCATTTCCTCAATCACGGGGGTCAGTGCGCGGCAGGGGCCGCACCACTCAGCCCAAAAATCCACCAGCACAGGCTGGTCGCCATTGATGAGTTCCTGAAAGTTGCTGTCGGTAATTTCTTTTGCCATTGAATTTTTTTGGTATTTTCTTTTAGTAGCCAATGTGCGAGGCATTGGAGACAGGAATAACATCGGGCATTCCAGAAAAATTCAAGTGCAGGCTGTCGGTGGGCTGGATTTGAACTTTGAAAAGGGAAAACCCCCAGTATCAGCCCATTTGTCCCCATTTGGTGAAAATCTTTTTTTAAGGGAAGCGGGTGTTATGCCAATTTTCCCCCTACTTTTGCAACAGGAATTGACAATTATTTCAACAAGGACCTTTTAAATCAACTTACAAAAAAAATGAGCGACACTCAACAAATGACTGACCTACTGAAAGGTCAGCGTGCCAAAGCACTTGCCACCGTAAAAGCGATAGATGACCTGCTGACCGCCATGGGCGAGGACATTGAATCGCTGGAAACTTATACCTATAACAGTACCGTACCCGTAGGCGACTTTAGCCGCCGCCGCCAGCACAGCGTAAGGAATGAACGCATGTATCTGCATGAGCCGCATGAGGATTTTCCCGTGGATAAGCCCATTGAAGAGCAGATGCTCTACATTCTGCGCGACAACATTGGCACAGCTGCAAAAATCAGCCAGATACAGCAGCGTTATGAGGACCTGAGCGGTTCTCGCCGAAACATCATGCCTTACCTGCGCAAAATGAAGGACATGGACATGGTGCGCGCGGTGCGATACAACAACGCCAACAAACTCACCTATTGGGGAATGCCCAACTGGATGGATGGCGGCGATTACAGCCAAAACTATCGCCCTGCCATCCCCGCCAACTACCCTGCCCAAACACTCGGCAAAAATGACAATGCAGGTGACAGCGACAGCGACAGCGCAAATGACAGCAGCGACAACCGCAACGACGGCGGAAACAACCGCAACGACGGCGGAAACAACCGCAACGACGGCGGAAACAACCGCTAATACGCTGCAGTAAAATCTTAAAATTAAATAATTCTGGCGCGGCAAGGGGGCTTAATCATCCTTTTGCCGCGCTTTTTTTGTCCATTTTCAATTGCGCTTGCTCTGCATGGCAATCACCCTGGCGTCGGCACGTGGATATTGTAAAGGCATATGGCCAGTGAAACTTAATTTTGACCGGAAAACAGAGACACCATGCAACTGGAAGAAAAAATTGCTGAAGAGCTGAAACAAGCGATGAAGGCGCGCGATGAGGGCAGGCTGCGGGCACTGCGGGCCATCAAGTCAGCCATATTGCTGGCCAAAACCGATGGCGGCGGCGGCGGGCCGCTTTCACCTGAAACAGAAATCAAATTACTGCAGAAACTGGCCAAGCAGCGGCGCGAAAGCATGGAAATCTATCGGACAAACGGGCGAAATGATCTGCTGGAAGGTGAAAGAACGGAACTGGAAGTGATTGACAAGTTTCTGCCGCAGGGCCTTGCCCCTGAAGCAATAGAAGGCGAGGTGCGCGCCGCGCTTGCGGAAATAGGGGCCAGCACTGCGGCCGACCTGAGCAAGGCCATGCCTGCGGCAATCAAGCGCATAGCTGGCAGAGCCGACAACAAAGAGGTGGCTGCGGTGGTGAGAAGGGTGCTGAACATAGCATAAAACTGCATAACCGTTCACCCCCTGGCCAGCCTGGCTTAATTTACATAGATGCTGACAGACACCCTTCTGCTGATTTTCCTCGGCCTGGCTGGAATGCGGGGCTATAAACGCGGATTAATAGGCGAGGCATTCCAATTTGTGGGCCTGGCTGCAGGGCTGCTGATGGCACTGTATATGGGCGGGTGGATGTCGATTAAAATCTCCAAGTATGTCGGCGAGGGGCCGTGGCTGCCTTTTGCCGGCTTTGTGGCGCTTTTTCTGATTGTTTACAGTGCAGTTGCCCTGGCAGGCAAGGCGCTCGAAAAAGGTTTTGAGGCAATCGGCACTGGTTTTATCAATCGGATAGGCGGGGCTGCTTTCGCCGTCATCAGATATGGATTTTTCATCAGCCTGATAATGTGGCTGGCTGTACGGCTGGGCATTGCAAGGGAGGAGACCATGCAGAATGGCTATGCCCGAAGCATCATCTATCCCCTGGCCCCGTGGATGATTGAACAAGTGAGCCAATACTGGCCGCAGCTGAAGGAGTGGATGGAAGAAATAAGCCAAATGCTGAAAAACCGCGGGGGCAGTGATGGTGCTGCTGCTTGACAATTACGATAGTTTTACCTATAACCTCTGGCACCTGGCCCTGCTGGCAGGGCTTGACTGCCGAGTGCATCGGCCAGAAGAAATTATGGGGAACCCTGGGCAGTTTGAGAATTTAGCTGGGCTGATTCTTTCGCCAGGCCCTGGGCACCCTGCTG
This sequence comes from uncultured bacterium, assembly GCA_965363965.1. GTDB lineage: Bacteria > Bacteroidota > Bacteroidia > CAILMK01 > CAILMK01 > CBDTVD01. The sequence continues at coordinate 375 of CBDTVD010000070.1, read as the reverse complement.
AGCACAGGATAATGATGGCCATGATAGAAGTGTGGCTCGGCAGGGTGCCTGTGCTGGGGGTCTGCCTGGGCATGCAGGCGCTCGCGCTGCACGGCGGCGACTCGGTGGTGGCTGCCCCAGAGATTGTGCATGGAATGGCGAAGCCCGTGCTCCACACAGGCCACCCGATGTTCAGGGGGATGCCCAGCCCATTTTTGGCAGCGCGGTATCACAGCCTTTGTGTTGACCTGCAGCCCAGCAGCCCCTATCGGGTAGCGGCCGCAAGCCCAGATGGAACCCCGATGGCTATGGCCGATGACCAGCGCAGGGCCTGGGCGGTGCAGTATCACCCTGAGGCGGTGGAATCTGAGTGGGGGGGGCAATTGCTGGCCAACT
>CBDTVD010000069.1:0-7792 GCA_965363965.1 uncultured bacterium | reverse complement strand
ATTTAATCTGATATTGGCCTGCATGGAGTTTATGGTTAAACTTTACTGGCTGTTCAGGCGCGTATCCGATTTGGGTGCCGACATCCTGAGTTCTATCATAAAGAGAAAAAATGACGATCAAAATAAAAACCATTCCCGATACCATTGCCACAGCAAGCGGATTGCTTCTGCGCTGCACCCTTCTGCCAAAATGCTCAAGTTTGGCAAGCCAGCTGTTGTCGGTTTCAGGTTCGGCGGCCGGTTCAGCGGCATTGCGCTTTGCGGTGCGCTGTGTTTGAATCAGGATGTAGATTACCGCTGCCAGCAGCAATGCCAGCAGCAGAAGGATGGCTGTTGCCATGCCATCGCTCATCCCGAGGAAATTTGTTGAGTTGTTCATCAAATCGCTGTCACGCTATCTTTTTTTGGTCGGCTTACTCTTGGGTGCTGGGCTGCAAAATTCGGCTTTTTTGCCCCTGAATTGTCGATTGGGGCCTCTCTATCCACATTCCGGAAGAAAGTTGTGGATATCACAATCCCACTTTCATCATTTCTGCTGAGGCATGTACCGGACTTTCCGCTCAGATGGTCATCCATTTATCGGCGCAAAATTAACTTGAACTACTGATGACAAGTATTGGTCTGAAAAAAAGCTGCACTGGCAAAATGGAATTTAGAATCCTTCTAAATTCACGAGGTGTAGCCGTAAAATTCGAGAATTGGCTTTAGCCGAGTATTCAGCAGCGTAATCTGCTCAGGGGAAAGAGTTTTCCATTGGTCATTGCTGCCTTTTTTTATTGGCCAGTTTCTCACGGTCAGAAAGAGTTTCTCATCTGGCTCCAGATTGCAATGCGCCACGATGCTGCGCATTGTGGCTTCTGGCGAATCAACAAAGTCCTCGTAACGTACAAGTTTAAAAGGCTGGTTGACTTTGTGGATGGATTCGAATGTATCTATGTTGTGTGTGATTACTGCATCCAGCTTTTCAAACTCGGACATGCCTTGGCCTTGGCCGCGCAGCTGCCAACCCAGTCTATAGATGGAGTAACACACAGCACGGGGGTCTCTCACTATCCAAACAAAGGAAGGTTTAATGAACATGGCAGCAAAAAAATCGAAAATGGCGGCACCAGTAACTTTGATAGCAAAACGATTTTTCCCCTGCCACGCCATTTGGTCGGCAATAATTTTTCGCATTTTTAAGTGCTCGTTCTCCGCTGGCAGATTTTGCCTTGCGGTTCGCCAAAAATTTGGATAGACCGTTTTTAGAAGTATGAATGATTCGCTCGGGGTAGGATAGAACCTGTGGATTTTTGGCTTGCCAATCAGCCATTTGTCAATCTTAGCGCTCCTGAATCTATTAAAAAAAGCTACAGGTGCAAACCCATTTAATAGTTCAGAATAATTTGTAAGATACCCTAAATCCTTATGAAGCGTGAAAAGATCATAGATCAAGGTTGTACCGCTCCGTCCGCAACCCTGAATTATTGCTGGTCTTTCAATTCCCCTTGCTTTCATGTGGGGGCAAAATTACTGGAATGAATTTACCGCCTGGATGCGGAACCTATTTGCCCAGCAAGCTGTCAGGCGACATGGTTTGCATCAATGCCTCTTTTAAGGAAGATGCAGTAGGCTCACCAGCAAACAAGCCTATTTTTTTTCCTTTAGGATCAAACACCAGATAGCTGGGGATAATGGTAATGCCCCAATTGGACAACCTGATATTGTTAGAAAGATTATCACTGTCCATTTTAGCCGTAACAAATGTTTGGGATAAATAAGGGCCCAGCGTGTCGCCATTAAGGACGGTTTGCATGTGCTTGCAAATTTCGCAATAGGGAGCATATACGTATAGAAAAATAGGCTTTTGCTGGGCTTCAGCCGCCTTTTCAATATTTCGCCAGCTTGATTCCTCCCAAACAACTTGTTGAGCAGCCGCATTTTGTATCCCCAAAAAACCAGCAATGATCATCGCCAAAAGTATCCGCATGGCCAAGTATTTACAAATTCTTAGCCACCGATTCATCACCATCTGAAGCAGGCATTAACAGGGCAATCTGATCGGCAAGATTTACAAGAATGCGGGCGATTTCGGGTGTAAAATATTCTGGCACTGCCGCATCTGCGTCCAAGACAAATTTGCACTCCCCGTTTTCATCAAAAGAGGGAATGACCAATTCCGATTTCACCTGTGCATGGCAGGCTATGTAACCTGGGAATTGATCAACATTGGGGACGGAGACAATTTGCTTACGTTCTGCTGCAGCATTACATACCCCATGCCCTGAACGCAGAAACGTGCAGGCAGGAAGGCCCTGAAAGTGGCTGAGCCCCATACCCCCTTTTACTGGCACATACAGGCCAACCCAAAAAAGATTGAGCCTTTGCTGGGCCAGGGAGAGCAAATTGCCAATGTTGCCCGCAATGGAAATTCTTTCATCAATCAGGGATGCTATCTCAGCATTGCTCAGCGTAAATGCCTGCATACTCATCTTTGGCAGGCAAAATTACCTGTTTGAAAAGGTTTAAACCTTCTGCCGACTCAGGCGTTTACCCTGACGAAAACCAAATTATTCTAAACCCAAGAAAATACTGATTTTATGAACAACAATCAAAACTACAGAAACCGCAACTCTCAGGACTGGCGTCCATATCAGAGAGACGATGACCGAAACACTTACAGCAACCGCAACCCATACCAAAACTATTCCTCGCAAAACAGCGGGGAGCGTTATGGAAACCAGGGCAGCCAGCGTGATGATTACCGCAGCAGGGGCAGCTTTGGAAACTATGACAACCAGCAGAGCTATGGCGGAAATTCTGAAGGTTCATCCTATGGAAGCCGCGGGCGTGGCTATTACAACTCAGGTTATGGCAACACCGGCGGGTATGACCGCGACAATTACCGGGGCGGCCGCGGTTATGAAAGCAATCGCCAGGGAAGTTATCGCAACAGCGATTATGACAACGACCGGAACAGAAATTTCGGCACCTATTATGATGACAATGAGCGCCGCACCAGCAACGCACGCTTTAACCGCCAGGATGACGGCAACTGGTTTGAGCGCGCCGGCGAACGCATAAAAGACACCTGGAATGATGCCCGCGAAGGCCTGAGAAATGCCTGGGATGGAGCACATGTGCAAGACCGCTGGGAGGACGCCCGCGAAGGCCTCCGCAATGCATGGGAAGGTGTCCGCGACCGCTTTTCTTCTGATGAGGAAGAAAACGATTACCGCGGCAATCGTGGTTATGGCAATTCTTATGGCAACAGCAATAGCTACGGAAGAAACCACTATGGCAACGGAAGCAGCTATAACCCTGGCTCTTCTAATTCAGGCAGCGGTTATCGCGATGATGATGTCCAAAGCCGCAGCAGCTACAACAGCAACACCCGCGGCGGAAGCTATGGCAACAGTTATGACCGTGACGATTTTCGCACCCGCGGTACCTATGGCAGCAACTACAATACTGGCGGCGGTTACTACGGCAACAATCGCTACTAAGCGATTGACGTAAACTGATTTCGAACTTTCATTGGGCTGTGCAGAATATTCTGCACAGCCCTTTTTTTATTGGTAGCTCAGCCAGGGGCGCAGCCATCTTTCCATTTCTTCTTTGGGCTCCGCCTTTCTGGCAGCATAGTCTTCCAATTGGTCTTCAGCTATTTTTCCAATCGGGAAATATTTGGCCTCAGGGTGATGGATAATCCATCCGCAAACACTTGCAGCGGGATTCATAGCCAAATTCTCAGTCAGTTTTACGCCTGTGGCATTTTCGCCATCAAGCAGCTGGAATAACTTGAGTTTTTCGGTGTGGTCAGGGCAGGCCGGGTATCCTGGGGCTGGCCTAATGCCAATATACTTTTCCTTGATGAGGTCTTCATTGTTCAAGTCCTCCTCGCTGGCATAACCCCACAGGTCAATCCTCACCTTTTTGTGCAGCCATTCTGCAGTTGCCTCAGCGATTCTATCCGCTAATGACTTCAACAAAATGGCATTGTAATCATCCTTGTCCTTCTCAAATTGCTGTGTTGGCCATTCAGATTCGCTGCCGGCTGAAACAATGAATGCCCCGATGTAATCACCTTCGTTTGAAATGAAATCGGCGAGGGAGTAATTGGGGATCCCCTCCCCTTTTTTCGATTGCTGCCTCAGCATATTTAAGCCAATGGTTTTGCCATCAAGCTCAAGCTGAATATCATCATGATTAATCCGTTTGGCAGGAAATAATCCCACAACTGCGCGCGGTTTCAGCCAGCCAAATTCAGCGGCTTTTGCCAGCATAGCCACTGCATCATCATATAAACTTTGGGCAGCATGTGCCGCTGGGCCATTGCTTAAAATATCAGGAAAGCGGCCTTTCAATTCCCAGGTTATAAAAAATGGTGTCCAGTCTATGTAAGGAGTTAATTCCTCGACACTGGGGGTGAACGAATGGATTCCAAGAGAATGAGGCGCAGAAACATGGCCGAAGGTCAGTTTGGCTGAATTCTCTCGGGCCTCAGCAATTGATATCAGTTCTTTAGCTGACTGCCTGACGGCAAAGTCCTGGCGAATTCGGAGGTAATCTGCATCCGTTTCTCTTTTGAGCTCTGCACGGCCAGAATCGCTGAGCAATTTTTGAGCAACTGGCACTGCCCTGCTGGCATCGAGGACATGAATTGCTGGCTGGGAATATTTGGGCGCAATCCGTACAGCTGTATGTATTCTGCTGGTGGTTGCCCCGCCTATCAGCAGCGGGGTTGTCAGACCCATTCTTTCCATTTCTGCAGCCACATTCACCATTTCATCAAGTGATGGAGTGATGAGCCCGCTTAGGCCGATGATGTCTGCATTGCATGCCTTTGCTTCTTCGAGAATTTTAGACATCGGCACCATTACGCCCAAGTCTATGATTTCGAAATTGTTGCAAGCCAGCACCACGCCTACTATGTTTTTTCCAATGTCATGCACATCGCCTTTCACTGTGGCCAGCACAATCCTTCCGGCTGATGAATTGGCACCTTTGCTCTTATCTGCTTCGATATAAGGAATCAGTACTGCAACGGCTTTTTTCATTACGCGTGCACTTTTCACCACTTGGGGCAGAAACATTTTGCCTGCACCAAAATAGTCGCCTACTATGCCCATCCCATCCATCAAAGGGCCTTCTATCACTTCGAGAGGATGTGGAAAAAGATGCCTGGCCTCTTCAGTGTCCCCCTCAATGTGCTCTACAATTCCGTTGATCAGGGCATGTTTTAATCGTTCAGCAACCGGTTTTTGCCGCCACTCTTCATTGGCTGATTCAACCTTCTTTCCCTGGCCGTCTGTTGACGCTGCCAGCTTGAGCAATTGCTCAGTCGCTGTACCAGTTTGATTAAAAATCAAATCTTCAACCAGCCCCAATAATTTGGGATTGATGCCTTCGTAAATTTCCAGTTGGCCGGCATTCACAATTCCCATGTCCATCCCATCTTTAATGGCGTGGAAAAGGAAAGCGCTATGAATTGCTTCCCTGATTCTATCGTTCCCCCTGAATGAAAAAGATAAGTTTGATACTCCCCCACTTACGCTTACGCCAGGAAAGGTTTCTTTAATCCACCTTACAGATTTCAGGTAATCAATGGCATAGCTGTCATGCTCCGCCATACCAGTGCCGATTGTGAGGATGTTGGGGTCGAAAATCAAATCCTCGGGTTTCATGCCAGCTTTCTCGACAAGCAGCCTGTAAGCTCGTGAGAAAATTTCCTGCCTCCGGGTGAAATTATCGGCCTGGCCCGATTCATCAAAAGCCATGACAACAGCCACGGCTCCATGCCGCCGAATAACTTTGGCTTTGCTGATGAAATCTTCCTCGCCTTCTTTTAAACTTATGCTGTTGCAGATGCTTTTACCCTGCAGGGCCTGCAGACCAGCCACGAGCACGGTCCACTTTGACGAATCTACCATCACTGGAACCCGTGCAATGTCTGGCTCCGCCCCTGCAAGATTTAGGAATTTGATTATGACCTGTTCAGAGTCAATCAGCCCTTCATCCATATTGACATCAATGATCTGTGCGCCGTTCTCTACTTGCTGGCGTGCAATGGAGAGGGCCTCATCAAACTTCCCAGAGGTTATAAGTCTTGCAAATTTTCGTGAGCCAGTTACATTGGTGCGCTCTCCGATATTGATGAATGGAATGGTGGGCAATTTCTTGAGTAATTCAAGGCCGCTGGCTTCAAATCTTCTTGGGCTGTATGGTTTTAATGGCCGAGGCTCTGCCTCCCCCATTCTTGCACATATTTCAGCAATGTGCTGGGGTGTGGTGCCGCAGCAACCGCCAACCAGGTTCAGCCAGCCCAGTTTTGCATATTCACTCAGTATCCTTGCCATGTGTGCTGGGCTTTCATCATATTCGCCGAAAGCATTCGGCAAACCAGCATTGGGATAGAGTGAAACAAAGGTGTCGGATTCCCGTGCAAAAGTGTTGAGATGCATGCGCATTTCAGCCGCCCCAAGGGCACAGTTCAACCCAATTGAAATCAGGTTGGGGCAATGCCTTACACTGGCCAAGAAAGCTTCAGCAGTTTGGCCGCTGAGCGTCCGTCCGCTAAAGTCAACGATAGTGCCGCTGAGCATCACAGGCACACTCTCTTTCCGCTCATCAAACAATTCATCAATAGCATAAATGGCGGCCTTGGAATTCAGGGTATCGAAGATGGTTTCTATCAGCAGGATGTCAGCACCGCCATCAAGCAGGCCGGCCGCCTGCACTTTATACGCATCCACCATCATCTGCCAGGTGACTGCTCTATATCCAGGATCATTTACATCTGGTGAAAGGGAAAGCGATTTGTTTGTGGGCCCTATAGCCCCTGCCACGTATCGGCGCCTGGTGGGGGTAAGCAGATTTTGAGCATCCGCCGCTTTTTTGGCCAGGCGCGCGGAGGCGACATTCAGCTCATAAGCAAGCTCTTCCAATCCGTAATCAGCAAGCGCAATTGATGTGCTGCTGAAGGTGTTGGTTTCAATAACATCGGCACCTGCCTCCAGATACTGCCTATGAATTCCTTCGATAATGTCGGGCTGAGTGATGCTGAGCAAATCGTTGTTTCCTTTGAGGAGAATTGTGACATCGCTGAACCTTTCACCCCGGAAATGCTCTTCAGTGAGCTCATGCTGCTGAATCATGGTGCCCATTGCACCATCAATAATCAAAATTTCGTTTGCAAGCCGCCCTGCCAATTCCTGAAACAGAGCAGAAACATCTCCCCTCAAATTGGCTCGCTTTTGCCAGATATCGTAGTCAAATTTCACTTTAGCAAACCTGCTGCGCACAGGCTGCTGGCTTAAACACCAGGCAGCTGATGAACATTCACTGCGCAGTAAAATTATTTTTAACCGCCAACCCCCATGCCCGCAAAACGACCCACGTTACCCGACCCGTATAAGCTGGCCGAGGGATGGTTCAGAGCCAAAGGGTGGACGGTTTTCGAGTTTCAGCATGAAACATGGAATGCTTTCCTCGACGGGCATGATGGCCTGCTGAATGCGCCCACTGGCAGCGGCAAAACACTCGCCTTGTGGATGCCAGTGATGATTGATTGGATGCGCCAAAATCCTGACTATCAGACAAAAATCAGCAATGGACTGCAATTGCTGTGGATTACACCGCTGCGAGCCTTGACGGCCGACATTCAGCGAGCGATGCAGGGAGCTGCATGGGACCTGAAACTGCCCTGGATTATAAAAGTGCGAAGCGGAGACACTGCATCAGCCGAGAAATTGGCGATGAAAAAGACCACACCAGAGGTGATAATTACCACCCCTGAAAGTTTGCACATCAT
>CBDTVD010000068.1:0-7823 GCA_965363965.1 uncultured bacterium | reverse complement strand
TGAAATCAACAGCTATGTCAATTTCACCCTCTGCCAAGAGTGCGGCAACCAGCCCGGTTTTCATAAAACGCTGACCTATAAATACAACGCACTCGCTTTCACCCTACAATCGGCAGTGGCATTGACAGAAGCCGACAACACCTTTGTGGTCAACCATTTAAACATGGATACCATTGAAAAGCATTGCGATAAATAAGGCAAGCGGGTAAAGAAGGAATATTATTTACCCTGTTGAATCCACTACAACTGTAGCCCTTTCATACAGCCGTGGGATAGCATTCTGGCGTATCCTGAACTTGGTGCCATGATTGTGCCCAGTGCGGGCATCAAAATCAATGCAGATGGTGCCATCGCTGAGGCAATCCAGGAATCCTGCGAAGGAGAAACGTTGCAGCATGGTCACTTTTAAGTATCGAATTTCTTTTCCGCCTGCCGTTTTCCTTTCTTCCCCCTGCACAAAAAAACAGTTCTTGAGCTTTGTGCCTGCCTTGTTGGCCAAGTCATCAAAGCCCCAATAGGGTTGCACTTTCAGGGCAGTCTGCAATGTGCTTCGCCAGCCTTGATGCTTATCGTGGATAGAAGCTGCATCAAAACTCACTTCAACTTTTCTTTCTGCACTGTTGATGTGCACTTGAAATCCCCTATCGCTGCAACTGCGGTTGCTTATTGTCTGCCGAAAGCTTTTTTCTTCAGCCTCGTATTTCTTTCCCGCTTCTTTGTGCGGCCATCCAAAAAGCGGAAGCAATATAGCAGGCACAAAACGCAGGGCAGTTGGTGAAGGCTCCATATGAAACAGAGTAATCAGGGAACTTGTGTTTAAGCGCTGTGCCTTTAATTCCCATTCAGCAGCATTTGGTATGGGTAAATTGTTCTCGGGAATTTCAAGCAGGTCTTCGAGCAAATTTCCAATGCTGCCTGCGTTAGATGGGCGCTGATTGGTTATCCAGCCAAGTGAGACAATGTGCTGCAACTCAAGGATTAAACTTTCTTTAGTGTAAGTTTTCACCTAAAAAATCTTGGCTTGCTTTTCTCCATCTGAGCCTGGTTTTCTACTAATCCTTCCATCCTCAAGAATATTCCCAAGCCGTTCCTCCGCCATCATGCAATACTCGGCACTGATGTCCACGCCTATATACTGCCGGCCGAGGGCTTTGGCCACCACCGCTGTTGTGCCGCTGCCCATAAAAGGATCCATGATTAATTCACTCTCAGTTGAGGAAATAATGCGCTCGATAAGTTTTTCAGGGAAAGGGGCAGGGTGGGCATTGCCCATCTCTTGGGTAAACTCCCATACATCACCGTGGGCATTGGCCTTGGGGGCGAGTTTGAAGAATGGCTTTGTTATAAGATAAATCACCTCATAGGTGGGCAAATAGTAACCAGGGTTAAAGTTGATTCCTCCTTTTCTGCGCCAGATAATAATTTGCCTCACAGGGAAACCTTTCATAATGTCGCTTCGGTCTTGCAGCAGGCCCCCTTGTACGCGCCATTTATGGTTGTAGAAAATGGCGCCATCGTTTTTCAGCAGGCGCATCATTTCTGTGAGGCATTCCCGTTGCCAGGCCACATAGTCTTCATGGGGCATGGCATCATCATGGTCGGTGTATCCGTTGACAAGTGCAGCATTGGCCCACTTGCCGCCGCGCCCATCTTTCATCCCGTTGCCGGTCGAGTTCTTGAGGTTATATGGCGGCGAAGTAACAAACAAGTCAATGCACTGCGCTGGCATCGCCCGCATAATGCTCAGGTTATCGCCGCAGATTATCTGATTGACGTATCCTCTGGGATATTCCCTGCCTTTCTCCAAATTAATTCGCTTGCTTATCAGCGAAATTAATTCATCCCCACGCTGGCCCCTTTGAATGGCTTTTGCAGGTCGCTGGGGGTCAGGTCAAGTCTGTCGAGGGAAGAAAAAGCGGAGTTGTTGCTGACGAACTCGGGCACTATGCGTTTCATCTGGGCCACCAGTTCATTGTCATTGGGGCCAATCAGGCTGATGAGTTCGTCAATTTCCTTTTTGACAATGTCAAGGGGATACTCGCGCACCTTGCCCACCAGAATTTTTCGGTGGTGGGTGGGCATTGTCTTCTCCTTGTTGTTCAGCAATTCTTCCTTGATTTTTTCGCCTGGGCGCAGGCCAGTATAAACAATCCGTATGTCCTTTTCGACCGTGAGGCCGCTGAGGTGGATCATTTTGCGCGCAAGGTCGTCAATTTTTACGCTCTCGCCCATGTCAAAAACGTAGATTTCGCCGCCTTTGCCCATCATTCCGGCTTCCAAGATCAATTGGCAGGCCTCAGGGATGGTCATAAAGAATCGGCTGATTTCGGGGTGGGTTACGGTGATTGGCCCCCCTTCCTCGATTTGCTTGCGGAACCGCGGAATCACAGAGCCATTGCTGCCCAGCACATTGCCGAACCGGGTGGTGATGAAGCGGGTGTGCTGTTTGCCCTGCGCTGCATAGTGGGTGTTGAGGCTCTGCACATAAATCTCGGCGATGCGCTTGCTGGCCCCCATCACATTGGTGGGGTTGACGGCTTTATCGGTAGAGACAAAAATGAATTTGTCGGCACCATACTTCAGGGCGAGGTCGGCCATCACGCGTGTGCCCTGGATGTTGGTTCGCACAGCTTCAGCAGGGTTGGCCTCCATCAGCGGCACGTGCTTATAGGCTGCGGCGTGGTATATGATGCTTGGCCGGTGTGCTTTTATGATGCGCTCCATTTTTTCCCCGCACCGCACATCGCCCACAACGGGGGTAAATTTCACAAAATTGAAGTGCTCTTCCAGTTCCAGCTGCAGTTCATACAGCGGGGTTTCAGCTTGGTCAACCAGAATAAGGTGTTCAGGGTAAAACTTGAGCACCTGGCGCACCAGTTCACTGCCGATTGAGCCGCAGGCACCAGTTACCAGCACCACCTGCCCATGTATTTGGTCGGCGATTCTGTCCTGGTCGAGTTTTATGGGTTCGCGTTCCAGCAGGTCCTCAATTTTGACATTCTGGATTTGCTTCAGGCTCAGTGCGCCGTTTACCCAATCGTTGGCAGGGGGCACGGTTTTCACTTGCACACCAGCGCGCAGGCAAAGGTCAACGATTTGTTCTTTCCGCTCTCTGCTGATGCGCTGGATGGCAATAATCAGCTCGCTGACATCGGCTTTGTCCAATGCGGCAACCATGTCGGCATCGGGGTTATAAATTTTGACGCCATCGAGGAATTTTCCCCATTTGGCGGGGTCGTCATCAAAATAGGCGACCACTCTTTTTCGGCTGTCCTTATCCTGGTCTATTGTTCGGCGGGTGATGATGCCGCTTTCGCCGGCACCATAGATGGCCACGGTGCTGCGGACTTTTTTATCGCGCTTCCACTCAGCATACAGCAATCGGATACCCAGCCGAAAACTCATCATGGCCATGCCTGAGATAATGAACTCAAGCAGAATGACGGTGAACGGCAGGAACATTCTGCCGAGGGCAAACCAATAGGCCAAATTAAAGAACACCATGGTGGCTGTGCCCGAAATAAGTGCCCAGAAAATTCTTTTGGCATCCTGGGTGCTGGTGTAGCGCAGGATGCCGTTATAGGTGCGGAAATAATAGAACCCTGCCAGCCTGAGCAGGGCATAGGTGCCTAAGGCCCACCAGAAATTTCGAAACTCGGGGTTATCCGTATTCAGGTTGAAGCGAACAAGATAGCCAAAAACTACACCTGCAAGCGAAATCAGGATGTCGATTTGCAGCACCAGCCACCGTGGGGCGTAGCGCGTACTAAGCAACTTTTTTAAAATGTCCATTTATGCAAAGAGGAGAGAGGGTGTTGAGCTCTTCTCAAAATAAATATCAGCTTTATTGCCCATGCCACGGAAGCCGAACCATTGGGCCGAATGAATGGAAAAATGTCCGCTGGTGCCGGACGGGAGGGCACCTGCTGTTGGCAAACGCAAAGATAGGTTAAGGATGTGAGAATTAATCTGCGAGTTCTTTACAAATGCCGTGCCTGTGCCAACCGAGTGCTTGCTCAGTTCAACGTGGGTTCGCTTTTGGCGCCCTTGCCCATCAGCCGGAATATCGCCGGCACATCCAATACAAAACATACCTCGCCATGCCCTAAAAGCGTAACACCCCCAAAAAGTTCGATTCCATCAATAGGTTTCTGCAAAGGTTTTACAACAATGTCCTGCTGGCGCATCAGCCTATCGACCACCAGGCCCACTTTTCGGTTGGCATACATCACCACCACCACCTCATAGTGGCCATCGGTTGCGGCATTGCTGCTGCGGCGCTGGTTGAATAAGTCGCTCAAAAATGCAACTTGCACAGTTTCTCTTCTTATGTCGGCGACAAAACGCTCAGTGCCAACTGTGTGCAGCTGCTCCACGGGCAGTGTAACCACTGCATCAATATGCACCAGGGGGATGGCATAGACAGTTTCATCCACAACCAGCAGCAGGCTGCCTTTTACAGCTATGCTGGTGGGCAGGCTCATCACAAAGCTGGTGCCTTTGTCCAATTCAGATTCAAGTGTGAGCCGGCCACCAATGGTATCGAGCGATGTTTTTACTACATCGAGCCCGACACCCCGCCCTGAGATCTCTGATATGCTGGAACTGAGGCTGAAGCCGGGCTCGAAAAGCAGGGAATTGAGTTCCTCCTTGGTCATTGCTTTTGCCTTTTCGGCCGGTACCCAGTTTTTCTTGATGGCCGCTTGCCTGATCTGTTCAGTGTTTATGCCTTTGCCGTCATCGCTGACCCGAATGACCACCAGGTCGCGCACAGTGCTGGCGTCCAGGCGGAGTGTGCCCTCGGGGCCTTTGCCCCTGGTGGCTCGCTCTTCAGGCGTGCCCAGGCCGTGGTTGATGGCATTGCGCACCAGATGCAGCAAGCTGTCGGAAATCAGCTGGAGGATATTGCGGTCTATTTTTATTTCCTGGCCGGTGATAATCAGCCTCACCTGCTTGCCCTCGCTTTGGGCCACGTCACGCACAATGCGTGGAAATTTGTTAAACAAGCTGCCAATTGATACCAGGCGAGCATCCATCACACTCATCTGCAGTGCGCTGGTAACGCGGTGCAAGTGGCTGGCGATTGCCCGCAGCTGGGGGTGGTCATGCTGGTTTGCAACAGCCTGCACCCGGTCTCGGTCAATGATCAGTTCACCCACCAGGTTCATCAGATTATCCAGGTGCCTGACGGGGATATAAACCAGGTCGCTCAGGCTGAGGTCGGTATTGCTGATTTCCTTCTGAATGTCGAGTGCTTCAATGGCGTCGATATTGGGCTCGGCCGCTGCTGCCTCCAGGTTGGCGATCAGCAGCTTTGGCGGAATAAAATCAGAGTTGTCTATGTTTCGCAGCCATTCCCCCAGCAAATCCACTCCATCAAAAAGCAGGGTAATCAGTTTTCCTTTAAAAGGCAGCAACTCATCGCGCACTGCGCTGAAGATGGTTTCCAGCACGTGGGCAAGGTGGCTGATGGCTTCATATCCCGTGGCGCGGCTGTTGGCCTTGAGGTTATGGAGCAGCCTGAAAATTTCCTGCACCAGGTGTTTTTCATCGGGTGCGGCTTCCAATTTCACCAGGTTTTGGCTGATGTCATCATATTCTTCAAGCGCCTCGCTTAGGAAGAGTTCTTTAAACTCGAGTTCTTGGTTAATGGCCATTTTTTTTCAGGATGATGTCAGTAAGAATGTTTGCCAATTGGTCAAGGTTTGCCAGGTGCTGTATTCCGCCTGCTGCATCTGCCGCTTTAGCCAGGCCGAAGACCAGGCTTGATTCAGCATCCTGGCCGAGGGTTATGCCGCCGCGCTCCCGCAATTTTACGACACCCTGTGCCCCATCGTTTCCCAGGCCGCTCAGCAGCACACCGATTGTCCGGCCTGGCCAGTGCATGGCGGCTGAGTGCATCAGGTTGTTGATGCTGGGGGAATTGTAAAGGTCGGTGCTGGGTGTCACCATGCAAAGGGGCATTCCATTGGGGCCAAGCCTAATGCGAAGGTCGTGCCCGCCTGGGGCAATGTAGGCCTGTCCGGCACCAATGCCCTCATTGTCCTCTGCGTGGTGCACTGCCCAGGCTGTGGTGCGGTGCAGGCGCTGGGCAAAATTTCGCGATACTGCCCCGTGTATGTGCTGTGCAATCAAAATGGCAGCCGGCAGTTGCGGTGCAAGGTGGGCCAGCAAATGCTCTATTGCATTGGTGCCGCCTGTGCTGGCCCCGATGGCAATCAGCCACTCAGGGGTGCGCAGCCTCGGAGGCCGCGGGGGAGGGGGGGCGCTGCGGCCAGTACCCTGCAGATTGGCCAGCAGGCCCAGCAAATGGTCGCTTGCCTCTTCAAGCGATGGGGCGCTTGCCCCGCGCCTGGGCACAAAGTGGATAGAGTCCTCTCCGGGTGAAAATCGCTCCCGCAATGGTGCAAGCATGTCGCTTGAGCCCAGCAAGATGAAATGCTGTGCCGTGCTGGCTTTCCTCAATTGAGGGTTGAGCACCAGATTGACCAGCCCAGGTGAGGCTACATCAAGAATGATGACCGAGGGGTGGTGCTGCCTGCACAAATCGAGGATTTCGATTTGGCTGCTGCCCTGCCATACCTGGCCCACTGCGGGCGAATCGTTTATCAGTCGCGTAAGGACCACCCTGCTGAAGCCTGGCCGCGAACCTACCAGCACGCCTAATGGTATCCTATTGGGCAAGGCAAATCGACTCCGCTGAATGGTAACAGAGCATGGCTTGCCTAATAAAATCGGGCCAGGGCTTTATGCCCCTGGAGATTCTGCATTGGAAAAGGCTCTGTTTACAGCCTCCAGCACTTTGGCTTCCTCAAAAGGTTTGACGATGTATGCCAGCGCCCCGTTGGCCAACGCATCGTTCATTATCACATCCTGGCCAACCGCGCTCACCATGATTACCTTGAGGTTGGGCAGGTCCTCGCGGACCCGTTTCAGTACATCCAGCCCAGTGGCATCGGGCAGGATGATATCAAGGGTTACCAAGTCAGGGTCATTGGATAGAATTGCAGTAACTGCATCTGCCCCATTGGCCGCCTCTGCTACGATCTGATGACCGGCATTGCTGAGGATTGTTTTCAGCACCGTCCGCATGTAGAGTGAGTCGTCAACAACCACTATCCGCTTTTGCATAGAGGATTAAAGGAATGAAAGTTTGGAATGTTTTGAGAATGCTCGAAAATGACCAAGTTTTTTTCTGTCTCAACCTGGCGCGGGGCAGTCAGTTGGCTGTTGTGGTTTTCAGCTGGTCAGCTTCTTCAAGGCTTAGAATTTGGGCGGCATTCAGCACAATGATCAGGCGGCCCTGGTGCTTGGCAATGCCATTTATGAATGCCTCGCTGATGGTGCTGTCCTGTAAAATAGAGGGGGTTTTCTCTATGCTGCTTTCTGCTACAATCAGGCTTTGGGGCACTTCACGCACCACCATTCCCATGGTGTAGCCCTCACCTTCCAGCACCAGGGTATAACTCTGCCTGATTTCCTCATCCGTCATCTGCCCGATTTTAAATCGGGCTTCCAGGTCCATGATGGCGATGATGTCGCCGCGTATGCTGGCCACCCCGCGCAGAAAAACGGGCGTGCGGGGCATCCTGGCGATGTCGGGGGTGGCAGTAACTTCTTTCACCTGCTCGATGGGTACGCCAAATTCTTCCCGGCCCAGCCTGAAGATGATCAGCTGTACCGTTTTGCCATAATCTTCGCCATCTTTCCTGTTTGCCTTGGCCATGCCTTATTGCTTGGGCTTTTTGTTTTTGGCTTCTGCAGCGGTTTCAGCGGCCGATTTTTTGGCAGGGGCCGCTTTGGCCGGGGCCGCTTTGGCCGGC
>CBDTVD010000067.1:0-7891 GCA_965363965.1 uncultured bacterium | reverse complement strand
GGCCATATTTCACCTGCGTCGGTACACTTGAGGACAGAAAAAACGCCCTCCTTGCCTTGCAGGCACTGGCATTGATTCCCAAATCCAGCCGTCCGAAATTACTGCTGATTGGGAAAGATCGGCTCCAGTATCCAGAGGTGTTAAAGGCATTCGTCACTCAGAACAACCTTCAGCATGACGTGCAGTTTCTTCAGGATGTTTCAAATAATGAGCTTCCATCACTCTATGCAAATGCCTCGGCAAACCTTTACATTTCAAAGTATGAGGGCTTCGGCATTCCAATTCTTGAGGCCATGGCTGTGGGCATCCCCAACATTGTCAGCGATATCAGCGTGTTTAGGGATGTTGCGGGTCAAGCGGCAATTTTCATCGATCCTCAGTCTCCTTCTGCGTTGGCCTCTGCCATCCAGCAGGTTTTATCAGATGACAGCCATAGGCTAAACCTTATTGCTCAGGGTAAAATTGAACTTGAGCGATTCACCCCCCAGCGAGTCGCTGAACAGCTCAGCGAGATTTACGCGGGCTGAGCCTCCATTATGGCCTGCACCCCAGGCAGCACTTTCCCCTCAAGCGACTCAAGCATGGCGCCGCCGCCAGTTGATATATAGCTCACCCTGCTGCCGAGGCCGAATTTATTAACAGCCGCCACCGAATCTCCGCCGCCAACAAGAGAGTAAGCCCCTGCATCGGTAGCTTCAGCTACTGCAAGGGCAATTGACTTGGTGCCGTTGCCGAAGTTCTCCCATTCAAAAACCCCCATAGGCCCATTCCATAGTATGGTCATGGATTTTTTGATTACCTCTCTATATTCGTTCACTGCCGCAGGCCCAATGTCCAGGCCCATTTTGTCATCTGGAATGTTCGATGAGTCGAAAATTTTACTGGAAGCGTCCTCTTTAAAATCAGAAGTGCAGACACTGTCAGCTGGCAGGTGAATGGTGGTGTTGTGGCTGATGGCTTTGGCCATCACGTCTCTTGCCATTTCCAGTTTGTCTTCTTCCACCCTTGATTTCCCAACTTTGCCGCCCTTGGCCTTGATAAAAGTGTATGCCATGGCTCCCCCGATAAGTATGTGGTCAGCCAATGGCAGCAGGTTCTCAATCACTCCCACTTTGTCTGACACCTTTGCCCCGCCGATTATGGCAGTGAAAGGATGCTCAGCATTTTTCAGCACCCTTTCTATAGATTTCACTTCATCATTCATCAAGAGGCCGAACATGGAAGGCCCGGCCATTTTATCCGCTACTATTGCTGTTGAGGCGTGCGCTCGGTGTGCTGTGCCATATGCGTCATTGATGTAAACATCCCCAAGTTTTGCCAATTCTTCAGCAAAAACCGGGTCGCCTGCCTCTTCTTCTTTGTGAAACCGAAGATTTTCCAGCAGCAGCACCTCACCTGGCTGCAGTTGTGCGGCCTTGCTTTTGGCATTCTCGCCAACCGAGTCATTAGCAAACTGCACAGGCCTGCCCAATAGTTTTTCCAACAAGGCGGCTATGGGCTTCAAACTGTACTCGGCTGATGGCTTTCCCTTCGGTCTGCCCATATGCGACATCAGAATGGCCGACCCGCCGCCATTGATAACCTTATGTATTGTAGGCATTGCAGCCTGCATTCTGGTGTCGTCAGTAACATGCCCCTGGGCATCCATTGGCACATTAAAGTCAACGCGAATGAGGGCCTTTTTGCCTTGAAAATCGAAGTTATTGATGTCAGTCATTGTCTCTCGCCGCAAAGTTAGCCAGCAATGCATTCGGCCTATAATTTTGCCAATATGGAAGATCGGAAAATGTCTGCGGGTTTCCCCGTCTTTACCCTGCAGGATTGCCCCCCTCAATTACCTGCTTACTTTATAATGGACACTGGCCAATGCCAGCATGCTGGAGATTTAAGCCGAATCAGCCAATTTTCAGAAAATGCTAAGCTAAATGGCGGACTTATGGCCTGCGTAACCAATGATCTTGAAACGCTTGATACCCTGCAATCTGCCGGATTGGTTGCCATGCTCACCTTATCTGAGGCAACCGATTATCTGATGATGGATCAATTGGAGAAAGAATTGCTTGATGAAGAGGAATGATAATTTTGTGCATCATCCTTGCCACTTGTTATCTTCAATCAAACCCATGAAAATCAATCTCCTGCTTTTGGCCGTTGTGCTATTTGCCGCAGGCCGCGCATCTGCCCAAGTTTGCACTCCTGATCCGAACATCAAGTCGCCAGGAATTTCACCTGAATCTCTGCCCGATGCCACCGTCGAGGTATCTTATTCTGAAGTCATCCAATTCAAACTTCCAAAAGATACGGCATTTTCCGGAATCCAGGCCACAATTGATTCTGTGAAGATTGACAGTGTTTATGGCTTCCCCAAATCATTCACATACCAGCTGAATTTGCCCTCGAAAAAGTATCCAGGCGGGGCAAATGGGTGTGCTACCATATCAGGTACTCCCCTGCCAGGTTCAGCGCGGTTGTACTTTGTAAAAGTAGCTGCAACAGCCACACTCCGTACAGGCTTCGGCACTTTCCCTTCCCCATACATCGACAGTCTTCCTATGCTGGTCCTTGCCGGTACAAACTCCATTCAGCCACCATATGACCTTTCCGGGCATACCTTGTCGCAAAACAAGCCGAATCCATTTACATCCTCCACTTCTTTCGACTATTTTACACCTGAAGGAGGAAAGGTGCAAATCCATATTTATGATGTGCTGGGAAAACTGCAGTACGCGAAAACTCTTCAAGTCACCTCCGGCAAAAATCAGTTGGAAATTGATAACCTTTCCCTGTCCAAGGGTATCTATCTTTTTTCACTGGCCCAGGATGATTATCATGTTACTCGCCGAATTTCAGTGAAAGATTGATTCCTGCTGAATTGCTGGTACTGGGCACAGCATCCGGCACCCCAACTTTACACCGAAACCCCAGCGGAATGCTGCTCACCCTGGGCAATTTCTGCATTTTAATTGATTGCGGCGAAGGCACACAGTATCAATTAATGAGGGGCAAAAAGAAACTTTCGAAAATTGACCTTATACTTATCAGCCACCTGCATCCTGACCACTATGCAGGGCTTTTTCCTCTGCTCACCTCGAGTAATTGGGCCACTGGAAAGCGTGCGAAAGTTATTGGCCCGCCAGGAATTGCGAGATATTTACAAACCGAATGCGAAATATCGGGGGTGAATTTTGAATCTCTATGTGAGGCAATTGAAATTCAAGATTCTGGCGAAATTTTCAGCAACCTGCATTGTGCAATATCTGCACACGCGCTCGAGCACCGCATCACTTGTTACGGATTTCGGATCGATCAAAAAGCCCACCGCTTCAGGATGAAACGCGAGGCCATAGTTCAATATGGCTTGTCAGTGCCAGAGATTAAAGAATTATTGTTAGGAAAATCAGTGTCGAGTGGGGACCTGACCGTTACCCCTGAGATGGCCACATACTTCGAACCAGGCAGATCCTTTGGCTACATCACTGACACCCTGGCGATGCCTGCCTTGGCCCAAAAATTCAGGGGAGTCAACATGCTCTACCACGAGGCCACATTTGAACACGGGCTGATTGAAAAAGCAATCGCTACCTTCCACTCCACTGCCACTCAGGCTGCAGAGTTTGCCTGCAATGCGGAAGCTGATAGATTGCTGATAGGGCATTTCTCCGCCAGGTACCACTCAATTGATCACTTGCTTGCAGAAGCCCGAACAGTTTTCCATGCGACAGATGCTGCCACTGAATTTTCGACATATCGATTTTAAGGGCTAAACTTTGCTCACTTTATTTTTTAGGATGATTATTCTTTTCGAGAGGGGCCGTGGGATTATTGACTGACAGAATTACTGGCCAACTGGCTGACTGGACGCAGAATGACTTCATGCCCGATTTTGTGATTTTCCCTACTGAACGGGCAGCGAAAACCATGGAATCAGAGCTATCAATTCATTTTCATACGTCTGTATTTTTGGATGTTAATAGCTTTATTTATAGATTTACTAATATTAAGGTTCTGCAAATTGATGACCTGATTTATCACCTATGGCCAATTTATTCGCGCTATGTCGTCAATTCCACCTTTGAATCTTTTTTTCACTGGGGCAAAATCCTGCTGAGGGATTTCGACGCCATTGATCGCAACCTGCTTGATGCAGAGGAAATTTTCAGGCAAGGCGGCCAGTATAAAGAAATTGAAGAGGCCTTGCCATATTCTTCCGAAATAATTGCATTTTGGGGGGCAATTGGCAAGTATGAAGGTGAAAAAGACAAACATGAACACGTCCAAAGTTTCACCAATTTCTGGCGGCATTTGCCCGACATTTATCGCGACCTCAAAGACTCGCTTACACAGCCCGATGTCCAATATGGTTCTGAAGGCATGGCATACCGCGCTGCTGCGGAAAACCTGCGCAATGGTGCAAAAAAACCCATTAAAATTGCTCTGATAGGGTTAAATTACCTCAGCAGGGCTGAACTGGCAATTTTTGACGGACTCAGCACAAATTGCGACCTCAGGTTTCTTTGGGACATTCCGCAAGCTGACGAGCAATGGAGAAACAATAAAATCTGGACTGCTGCTGGCCAATTTATAGACAAGGCCATTTCAAGTCTGCCGAATGCAAAGCATTTCAGGATTGCGGACCCTTGGGAAAATCTCGGGGTAAAAATCGCCGTTTCCCCACAGGGCGGGCGTGCTCAGCAATTGGCCGCGCTAAGGCAGGTGGGTGCAGGTTTTGGCCCTGGCGTCTCCATTCTATATGCCGACGACTCTTTGCATAAATTGGGGCAGAAAGTTGCTTTGGGGCAAGGTTTGGGGCTCACTCAGCTTCATCCCGACGCCATTGCTCTATTGGAATTGGCAGAAGAATTTTTAAATTTTTTCTTGGCATATGATGATCAATCGCAAGAGGTTGAATTATCTTCACTCCTTTCGTTAATGGGCCATGATTGCCTCAGCTGTCATCAAGAGTTGAGTGAACTCCATGATAGGTTTTTGACGCATTTCGCTGGTCGGCATTTTGTCTCAATTCATACCCTGAAGGAAGGGCCAGGAGTCCTCCCCATTCTCGGTAATCTGGGTGGGTTACCTTATCTTGAGTCTGCAGGAAATCTCATCAGCCAACTCTGCAATTTCACTCCATCGTCTGTAATTTATGAAATACTGCGCCGGATAAATATTGATATTGATAGGCTCGGGCAACTGCATCAATCATTCTCACTCTCGCCCCTCACACAGCATTCCATATTCAAGGCAGCCATCAATGCAGCAGGGGAGGCTTTTCATCAAGCTGATGAACAGCCTGATATCTTTGGATCGCTGGGTGATACGCGTGGCCTTGACTTGCGATCGCTCATTGTGATAGGTGCAACCGATGAATTGTTTCCAGGAAAGAATGCCATTACCAGTTTGCTGCCTAACTCAATCCGGCAGTTTTATGGATTGCCTACCCCAAAGGATAGGCAAACGATTGACCTTTACCACTTTCACCGGCTCCTCCCCTATCTTGATAAGTTATGTTTTATTTATCATGATTCACTGGATGCTGAACCATCACATTTCATCCGGCAGCTGCAGTTTCTGCATCCATCAAATTTTGAGGCCCAAAGCCCCCCCTCAATTCAATTTCCTGCTGAAATCATCAAACCCATCCAATTTGCGGAAAATGGGTTGGTTAAAAGTTGGACCCTGAATAAATCCAGCGGAGATGGAATTTCTTTTTCTCACCTGCAAGATTGGGGAAAATGCAAATTAAAGTTTTATTATCGGTACATTGAAAAGTTGCGCCCAGAGTCTACCGAACATTCGTTTCCTACTTTCACAGGCCGTGGCAATACGCTGCATAAAGCACTGGAAATGATTGTCAGTGATGCTTTGAACCCTAAGAATGGCGGATTTCAAGCATTCATCAGCAAACTTTCGGATGACATGCCATTAATAGAAAAGTATCTTCTTGCTGAAGCCGATAAAAATCTGGCTGAGCGACTGACACCACTCGAACTAA
This sequence comes from uncultured bacterium, assembly GCA_965363965.1. Lineage (GTDB taxonomy): Bacteria > Bacteroidota > Bacteroidia > CAILMK01 > CAILMK01 > CBDTVD01. The sequence continues at coordinate 1,896 of CBDTVD010000067.1, read as the reverse complement.
TCGAAAGCAAGGCAGTATTGCAATTGTACCTTGAAGAGAAACTGAAAACTCTGAATGAGCGCACAGTGATTCAAATGGAGCAATCAGAATGTGCCCATATTGTCATCGGCAACCAGCAGCTGAGAATTGCTGCCAGGCCCGACAGAGTGGATAGCATTGGCGATGACACCATCTGCCTGGTGGATTATAAATACAGCAAAGAGCAAAAAAGCAGTGATGAAACTGAAATGGCTGAAATGTTTGAAGATAACAGCACTGGCGATATCCTTGTATTTCAGTTGGCTTATTATGCTCTGGTAAAAAAACTGAACGGTGAAAATCGAACCATAACCGGTGAAATCCATAGCCTGAAAGAATTAAAATTTACCCAGCATTTGCTTCACATCCCCCATTCTCCCGAGGAAACTCGAGTCAATGCGGCCGAATCTTTCGTAATTGATATGCTAAAAGAAATGCTGCTTGAAGAGCATGAAATTTCCCAAACCTCAAACTTTAATCATTGCAAATATTGTGACTATAAAAACATCTGCATGCGCCCTTTTAGTGTGGCTTATTAGCATCTTTTCACCCTTGATTGCTTTGGCTGATGAAGGAATGTACCCCATCAATCAGCTTGGCAGCATAAACCTCAAAGCCGCCGGTATCCATCTTACACAAGCTGAAATTTTCAGTGATAAAGGCAAAAGCCTGGTGCAGAGTGTTGTGCAGTTGGGGGGCTGCACTGGCTCATTCATTTCCGGCGACGGGCTGATACTCAGCAACCATCACTGCACCTTCAGCCGGCTGCAGATGTATAGCACACCTGCCAACAATCTGCTTGAAAACGGATTTACCGCCAATAGCCGAGGAGATGAGTTGCCCGCCAAAGGGCTCACCTGCAGGATATTGGAAAGCTATGAGGATGTGTCGGCGAAAGTTCTGGCAGGGGCCACAGCAATTTCACCTGCCACTGAGGAACTTTTGCAAGCCAACATACTGAAAATTAAGAATAGTGAGGCAAAAGTTCATCCAGGGCTTGAATTCGAAATAAGTGAAATGCTGCCAGGGCGATCATACATTCTCTTCAGATACTTTACCCTGCTTGATTTAAGAATAGTGATAATCCCCCCCAGGAATGTGGGCGAGTTCGGGGGTGAAACCGACAATTGGGAATGGCCCCGCCATACAGTTGATTTTGGAATAGTGCGGGCCTATGTTGGCAAGGATGGCAAGGCTGCTCCATTTTCGCCTGATAATGTCCCGTTTCACCCTGAAGTTTCACTCAGCATAAACGCAAAAGCACCAGCCCAGGATGATGCAGTTTTTATACTTGGGTACCCTGGCCGTACCTTTCGAAATCTTCCCTCCTCTTTCATTCAATATCAGCAGCAGCATGTATTGCGCACCACAGCTGATATTTCGGAAATCGAAATAGAGTTGGCAAATGCACTCGGCAAGGAGGACCCGCTGTTTCAGATTGCCTATGCCTCTACAATCAAACGCTGGGCGAATGTCAAGAAGAACTATCAGGGGAAATTAGAAACCCTGCAGCGCATAGACCTTTACTCCAAACGCAAAGCAATAGAGGACACCATCTCTGCAATTTTAGAAGGCAGCGGCACTGATGGCACCCAATTCAGCGGCACTGTTGAAGCAATGAATGCCCTGTATGCCCAGCAAGGCGATGTAGTTGAAAAATTAATCTGGTACAGAAATTTTTTTGGCAATGTGCACACTGCCAGGATAGCTCTCTATCTTCATCAATATCGTAAGGCTGCAGCTGCAACACAAAATTTAGACTCGCTGAATAAAGTGTATGTTGCAGCAGTGCGGGGCGAACTGAGGTCCATAAATCCTAAATATGAACAGCAGTTATATCAGGCACTGATGATGTATGCAGCCGGTTTTAAAGGCGGG
>CBDTVD010000066.1:0-7893 GCA_965363965.1 uncultured bacterium | reverse complement strand
CCGCCAGCATCGACTGCATAATCAACCGAGGTGCCCATCAGGCTATAGGCCACAGGGTTTCGGACATCCTCAGGCTGGGGCGGATTGATGACAAGGCTTGCATAACCAGTTTTCCTTGCCTTTATCACTGTTAAAAAACGGTTGCAAAAATCGGGGGCGACAAGGCGCATTTCGGCAGGTACACTGTCGGCCATAAACGAATCCGCCTTCCAAAAGCCGATCTGGCGTTTGCCATTGCTGAGTATTTTTAATCCGCGGCCGTTGGGTTTGCCATTCAGCAGTTCTCCCCGATAAGTTTCACCGCTGCGTTTCACAATTTGGCCCTGGCCGTTCAGCTGCCCCAGCGTCCAGTTGCCCTGAAATCGGTCGCCTATTGCAGTGGTGTAGATGCCCTGGCCGTCAAAAGTATCCTTGCTGAAGGAGCCGTGGTAAACATCCTCATTTTTCATCCGCAGCACTCCGAAGCCCGACCGTTCGCCCCCATTAAAATCGCCGGCATAAGTTTGGGCTTTGCTGGCATGCACTCCCCAGCCCATGCTGCAACTGCCCACAGCGCAGCCATCGGTTATTTTATAATCGATTGGCATTTGCTTTCCATATTGCCAATAGCCAGCATATGTTTTTCGCCCTTCAGAATTGTACCAGATTCCGTATCCGGTCATCTGGTCCTGTATCCAGTCGCCGTTATACACTTCCCTGGTTTGGGCAAATTGATATCGGCCATATCCCTGTTTTTTCCCATCCTGAAAAATGCCTTTGTAATTGTCGCCGTTGTCATAGCTGAATTCACCGTATCCATCCTGGCAATTTCCTTTGTAGCAATTGCCCTGTGCCCCTGCTGAATTCAGCGACAGGAAGGCCAGCAAAGTGAGAAGGCCTGGCAGAAGAAATAGATTCAAAACTGATGTCGGGTAGGGTGGCGATGGCAAGACGTTGGTGGACGGAGGGCTATACTTCCACCTTGTTTCAAATTTTGTGCAAATGGCAAAATAATCACCTGATGGCAATAAAGGACGCACGGCCCTGCCGAGCAGATGCCCAGCCTGAAAATCAAGGCCCTACCAGGCCAGTATCAAGCAGGGTGCAATTTCGCAGCACAATGCTGCCCCAGTTGCCATCGCATTTGCCCTGTACCCTTACTTTGGTATTCAGATGCACTGCCTTTGCCATGCTGACTTGCAGCGGCTGCATTTTACAGTCAACATGCAGGCTGTTATACCCGCCAAGTTCCAGGCTGAATTCTCCATCATTGCTTTCAAAAGAACTCAGCACCTCACCTGTAATCTGCAGTATGCTGTCTTTAAAAATGTTGTCGGCTTCCACTTCATCAAACTGGTAGGCCATAGCCAAATCAACAGCGGTGAATTCCTGAGGCGCAGAGGGTTGAAAAGCTTCATTGGTACTCTCGCAGCCGCCGAGGAGCTGACCCAGGCCCAGCAGCACACACATGCACCATATATTCAGCAATTTTTGCATCCCCCCACTCCCCTGATAAGGTTTGGAAAGGTGAAAATGTTGAAGGCGATAACCAGGATTTTTGAGGCTAAACTAAGCTTAGGCATTCCCCAACATGCCCTGCATCACCTTTAGGGCATCGCCAACGCTGCTGATATCGCTGATCTCGAGGATGAGTTCTTTTTCTTTCTGCCTGAGGCTGGCACGGGTGGGGTGAGCATGCACCCAAGCCAGCACTCGGCCAAAAATTTCACCGCCATAAAACCTGTCGCCGCCTTTTGGGCTGAACTCCGCTTTCAGTTTTCGGCGCTTGAGCGATAATTTATCCATGCAGAGGGTTTTGCCAAGCCATTTGAGCCTGACTGCATCGAGCAAAGCCTGTGTTTGCCGAGGGATTGGCCCAAAACGGTCTATCAATTCCTGCTGAAACGCTTCCAATTGCTCGAGGCTGTCAAGATCATTAATACGGGTATAGAGGCCGAGCCGCTCATTTACGCTGGTAACATACCGGTCAGGCAGTAAAATTTCGAGGTCGGTGTCCAACTGGGTTTCATCGACAGGGTTGTGCGGCTGGTCGGCAAACAAGTCGGCGAATTCTTCATCACGCAGTTCGCCCATGGCTTCATTGATGATTTTGGTAAACATCTCAAGGCCGATTTCAGCGATAAAGCCGCTTTGCTCAGCCCCCAGCAGGTTTCCGGCCCCGCGGATATCCAGGTCCCTCATGGCAATCTGAAAACCGCTTCCCAGGTCGCTGAATTCTTCGATGGCCGATAATCTCTTGCGGGCCTCTGGTGTCATGCCGCTGAGGCTTGGGGTGAGCAGATAACAATAGGCTTTGCGATTGCTGCGGCCCACGCGCCCGCGGAGCTGGTAAAGGTCGCTGAGGCCAAAATTCTGCGCATTGTCAATGATGATGGTGTTGGCATTGGGGATGTCAAGCCCGCTCTCGACAATGTTGGTGGAAACCAGCACATCATAAAAGCCCTCTACAAAAGCAACCATCAGCTCCTCAAGCGGCTTGGGCTCCATCTGTGCATGGGCTACTGCAACGCGTGCATGGGGCACCAGAGCCCGCACCATGTCGCCCATTTCGTAGATGGTTTTTACGCGATTATGGACAAAGAATACCTGCCCCCCGCGTTCAATTTCGCGCTCGAGTGCCTGCTGTATGATGTCTTTATCGAACACCTCAAGCATGGTTTTCACAGGCTGCCGGTTGGGTGGCGGGGTGTTGATGATGCTCATGTCCCTTGCCCCCATCAGGCTGAACTGCATGGTGCGGGGAATGGGTGTGGCAGTCAGCGTAAGGGTATCAACATTGGCGCGGAGGCCCCTGAGTTTTTCTTTGCTGGTAACGCCGAATTTCTGCTCTTCATCAACAATCATCAGCCCGAGGTCCTTCCATTTTACATCTGCTGATAGCAACCTGTGAGTGCCGATGAGGATATCTATTTTTCCAGCCTCAGTTTTTTTGAGTGTTTCTTTTATCTGGGCAGCGTTTTTAAATCGCGATACAAAGTCAACTGTCAGGGGGAAGTCGGCCAGGCGGGCAGCGAACGTTTTATAATGCTGCAATGCCAGCACTGTGGTGGGCACCAGCACCGCTACCTGTTTGCCGTCAACAGCTGCCTTGAACGCGGCCCTGATGGCAATCTCGGTTTTTCCGAAGCCTACATCGCCGCAAACCAGCCGATCCATGGGGTGGGGGCTCATCATGTCCTTTTTCACTTCCTCGGTGGTCCTGGCCTGGTCAGGCGTATCCTCATAGATAAAACTTGCTTCGAGTTCTGTTTGCAGGTAATTATCGGGGCTGAACTGGAACCCTTCGACGGCTTTGCGCTTTGCGTATAGCTGTATCAGGTCTCTGGCAATGTCCTTTACCTTCTTTTTGGTTTTGGCTTTGAGGTTGTCCCAGGTAGCCGTGCCGAGTTTGTTGAGCTGCGGAGCCTTGCCCTCCTGCCCCACAAAACGCGTGATTTTGTGCAGGCTGTGGATGTTGACGTAAAGCAGGTCGCCGCCCTTGTACTTTATGCGAATGGCTTCCTGCTGGGTGCCATTGGCATCCACTTTTTCAAGTCCGCTGAAAATGCCTACCCCATAATCTATGTGCGTGATGTAATCGCCGGGTTTCAGTTCATAAAGCTCTTTCAGGGTGATGCTGTCTTTGCGGGCATATCCGCTGCGGCCTTTGTATCGCTGATAGCGGCCAAAAATCTGATGCTCAGTAAACAGTGCAAGGTTCATCTGGGGATGGATGAACCCCTCATGCATCACTTTGTAAATCGGGGTAAAACCGGCCTTTATGCCAATGTCATCAAAAATGGCATAGATGCGCTCGATCTGGCGGGTTTGATCGCTGAATACGATGGTCTGCAAGCCAGCGGTTTCATTCTGAATCAGGGTATTGCCCAGCAGCTGAAAGTTTCGGTTGAAACTGGGCTGGGGAACTGCATCATAAACAACTATCTCAATAGGGGGGAAAACTTTTCGGGTGCCAAAATCAAGCACTCGAAATTTTTTCAGCGCAGTTTTCAGGGCCTTGGGCGTGTAGAATGCGTCCAACCCGGGCCAGTGCTCGGGTCTTTTTGGGTCATCCTGGGTTGCCTGGGCTTTTCGCCAAAGTTTTTCAAGCACCTCCATGGTAAAGCCGCCATCGGTAAAAACAATCAGGGTCTCGGGGCTGATGAATTCCAGCAGGGTAATCAGGCTGTCACCATCTGCACCCGATTCCAGATTCGGGATGATGGTGGTGTGCGCCAGTTTGCGCACAGAGAGCTGTGTTTCAGGGTCGAATGCTCGGATGCTTTCAACCGTGTCATCAAAAAGCTCGAGTCGATAAGGCAATTCATTGGCAAACGAAAATATATCTACAATGCCGCCCCGGATGCTGAATGTGCCTGGCTCATAGACAAAATCAGTACGCTCGAAATTGTAGCTTACCAGAAAATCAATAACGAAATCAAGGTCAAGTTTCTCGCCTGTTTTTACTTCGAACGTGTTTTTCCTGATGACATTCTGCCTGATTACTTTTTCAAAAAGTGCCTCGGGATAGGTTACGGTTATTTGCTGTGCCCTGCCCGGGCTGCCCAGGTGCGTGAGGACCTCAGTACGTTCAAGTATTGCCTGATTGTTGGCCTCTTTTAATTCCTCCTCGCGTTTATAGGGTGAGGGAAAGAGCCTTACAGTTTTTCCATCAAGAAATGTCTGGAGATCGTTTTGAAAGTATTGGGCACTTTCCAAATCGGTTCCGATAAAAAGTACATGGGTGGGCTGGGCATGAAAAATGGCGCTTACAATCAGCGGCTTGAGCGAGCCAGGTGTGCCGGAGGCCTGGGCATAACCTGCCTGTGCAAGCGCTGCTTGCAGGGCTTGGGTTTGGGGGCTGGCGGCATAGACCCCGAGCAGCTCACCCAAAGCTGAGATGGATTGCCGGCCGATGGAGGCGGAAGGAGAGGTAGGCAAAAAGCGGCAAAGTTATCAGGGCTGAGAACTTTTTTCGCCGCATAACAATTATGGGTGCCGAGTGTATATTTTCGCGCCTCGATTTGAACAGGCCATCGCTGGCACAATCAATCCATTTTTATAACCACAATCAAGCCCATTAAAATTTAAATGTACTGGACACTGGAACTTGCCTCCTACCTGGACGATGCACCCTGGCCTGCCACAAAGGATGAGCTGATTGACTTCAGCATTCGCACTGGCGCACCCATGGAGGTGATTGAAAACCTGCAGGAACTGGAGGATGACGGGGAGCCGTTTGAAAGCGTAGATGAAATTTGGCCGGACTACCCCAGTGCGGACGAATACTTCTATAATGAGGACGAGCTTTGATTTAATCGAGGGGTCAACTGCGGCCAATCATCTGCCGAGGCTGACACGCTGCACAAACGCCTGAAACTCGGGCTGGCCCCTGAACTCATCGAATTCTTTGGCTGCTGCCAAAGCTTTTCTGCCGCGCGCATCCATAAAAAAGCCTTTTCTGCGCGCCTGTTCCAACTCATTCAGCATTTGGAGATAGCTTCCCTGCGCTGCATATAAACGGGCACGGACGAAATTGACGCCTGGGTTTTTGCCCCTGAAGACCTGATCAGCACGCTGGAGGTCATCCAGACCTTCCTGAAAATAGCGGATGCCGATTTTGGCGGATGCCATTTCGATGGCAAGGTTTCCATCATCAGGGTTTTGCGCAGCAGCCTCAGCCAAAATGTCGAGGGCTTTATTGTAATCGCCGCGCTGCGTGAGTGCGTGGGCATAACTCAAGCCATTCACCAAGCCCTTGCCGCAGTTCCAGCTCCTCTTTAAATCGGGCAGGGCAAGGCTGAAACTGTCAATGTAGCTCCATGCCAGGCCGCGATTTCGATGGGCCATGCAAAGATTTGAATCGGCAGCTATTGCCAGGCTGAAATCCTCAATAGCTTTCAGGATGTCCTGGCGGGTGGGTGCCTCGATGTTTTGGTTATAGTATCTGGCAGCACCACGGTTGCTTAAGGCTGAGGCATAATTGGGTTTTAATTCAATCGCCTTGCTGTAACTGGAAATTGCCTGTTTATAAAGCCCGAGTTCCTGTTGAGCAACGCCCCGCTCATTCCATCCCTCAGCGTATGAAGGGCTGTCGAGCAATGCCTGGTTTATTTTTTCGAGCGCTTTTTTAGGCTTTTTCATCTGCCGATATGCCTGGCTTATGCCCAGATAGCTGACATTTTTGGGTGCATCGGTGCTGAGTGCCTTATCGAAAGCTTTGAGGGCGCTGCTGGGCTGGCCGAGGCCGATGTGGCTGAAGCCGGTGAATTGCCATGCCTCGCCATCAGCGGGTTTGGCATTCAGGTGTGCATAAAAAAAGCTCAGTGCCTGGGGATAATCGCCATAGCCATAGAACTTGAAAGCCAGGTCTCTTGCTGTTTCAGTTTTCTGGGCATGGGCTGGCGCAGACACCATATTAAAAATCAGAAGGGCGAGTGCAACTTTGCAAACGCTGATGCTGAAAAAGCCCCAACTGCTTTTCTTGCTCTTCGGGGCATTTATGCTGACAAATGCGCTGGTGGCGGAGTTCATCGGGGTAAAGATATTTTCGCTGGAGGGAACACTTGGCTTGGTGCCGATGGAAATGAATTTTTTCGGGGCTGGGCCACTGTCATTCAACCTGACCGCCGGGGTGCTGCTGTGGCCGTGGGTGTTTGTGGTTACCGATTTGGTGAACGAGTATTTCGGCAGGCGGGGGGTCAGGCTGCTGAGTTATATGATTGCTGGGCTGATTGCCTACGCTTTTTTGATGGTGGCGCTGGCCATCCGGATGTCGCCTGCAGGCTTTTGGCAGGAATTGCAAGTTGGAGATGGCGGCTCACCATATCCCGCTGCATTCAATGCCATATTCGGGCAGGGGCTGTGGATCATTGTTGGCAGCCTGGTGGCTTTTTTAATCGGGCAGATGGTTGATGTGTGGGTTTTTCACAGAATCAGAAGACTGACGGGCGAAAAAGCCATCAGCCTCAGGGCGACAGGCAGCACCCTGGTGAGCCAGTTTATCGATAGTTTTGTGGTGCTGTTCATCGCTTTTTATCTCGGGCAGGGGTGGAGCTTCGGCCTTGTGATGGCCATCTGCTTTGTCAATTACATTTATAAAGTGGTAATGGCGCTGATTCTTACCCCAGTGGTGCATCTGGCCCACATCTGGGTGGACAAATGGCTGGGGCCAGCGGTGGCCCAAGCCCTCAAACTGAAAGCATCCCACGGGGGATAAATCCAATTGCGTTACCTGGCATCCTCAATTGCCTCTTTGCCAGTTGCAATTATTCCATCGGGATTTGCATATCCAGATGCCATCAGCACCACTTTGCGCTTTGAATTGAGAAAAACGTGGGTGGGCACACCTTTCACCCCCCAGGCAGTAATCCTGAGGTTGTTTTTCAGGTCGTCGGCATTCAGCTTTACGTTTACAAAGTTTTTATTGTAGAACTCGGCGACATCTTCGTCTTCAAATGCCACATCCATCATTTTGTGGCTGGCATTGCAGTTTGTGCCATAGACAAAAACATACACCAGTTTATCGGTTGCCTTGGCCTTGTCCACTGCGGCACCATAATCGTCATCAATGAAATTGACTCCCTGATCATTTCCATCGGGCAGGGCGAAAGAGCCCAGCAAGAAAGGGAGGGCAAAAAGGGCAAGCAGAGAGGTGCGCAGGGTGGTTGAAATGTTTCTCATGATGATATAGACAACCCAAACCTGCCAAAGGTTGTGCCAATAGAGAACAAACACCCCATGCACCACCCTTATCATTATGTTTAATTCTAACCCCCAGCCATGCCCGCTTTTTTTCCTCAGTCACCCACGCGTGCCCGCCGGAAGGGCCGCGGCTGGCGCAGATTGCTGCGTACCCTGCTGGTGCTGGGCATTGTGGTGGGCGTACCCCTGTGGTGGCTTGGAAATCACTTT
>CBDTVD010000065.1:0-7926 GCA_965363965.1 uncultured bacterium | reverse complement strand
CTCAATAAGCTTAAATCTTTCGGCCCGCCCCCGCCAGCAATGGATGGGGCGGGCTTTTCTTTTGGACATTTCCAATAAAAGAACTGAATTTCGGCATATTCTTAACATGCACTGCCTGAATGGTTTATGCGTGTTCTTCCTTATCAGCTGATGTAATCCCGAATTTGTACATTCTCCTTACTCTCCGAAAAATTAACGCTGGGCAAGATGATGTATCACATTTGGGGGGTAAGTTTGCAGTGTCAAAATTTCAAAAAGCGGCAGGCAATTTCGCTGATATCTTTTTGAAGTTGGTTTACATTTCCTCTCCCTCCTGCCCAGCGATGTTTCACCGCGGGCTGACCCTTCCCGTCTCCGCTGCAAGTGCAATTCCATTTGCCATTTGCATCCCGCAAGGATAATCATCTTTGTCACCAAATCTCCCATAGTCGCCGTCGCCACTGGCGTTGCGCTGGGCTGTATTCAAAAATTAAGCAACTAACTTTATACCTATATACAATATGTTTTCACAACTCTCTCGCAGGATTCTCGGCGTTGCCGCACTCCTCGCACTCGGCACCACGGCTCAGGCACTTCATTTGCCTTTGAGCGGCTCCTACACAGTTTGCCCTGACGGCAGCTGTAACTTCCTCACCGTACAGGCAGCAGCCGACACTTTGCGCAACAAAGGCGTCAGCGGCCCTGTGGTCATCAACATCAGCGGCGATGTGTACACTGAAACTGTACTGTTCCGCGCCATCCCCAACACCAGCAGCACCAACACGGTAACCATTCGCGGCAATGGCAGCAGCGGCCCAAATCGCACTGTCATCAATGGCAGCACAGGCAGCTTTACCGGCAACACCACCAGCAACCAGGCCGTGTTCACCATGTTTGGTGTTAACTGGGTTACCATTGAAAACCTGCGCGTTGTAAACTCCAACAGCAGCGGCAACCGCAGTGCCATCGCCATGTTCAAATGCAATAACTCATCACTCGGTTTCGGTGTGATTGCTGAGGGCAGCCGCGCCATTGCAGCCAGCTCATTCAACAGTGCAGTTTTCGCACGCCGCAACACCGATTGCAGCCTCAACAGCATGAACACCATCTTTGGTGTACGCATGGGTGCCCGCATCGGCAGCAATACCAATTTCCTCATCCGCAATTGCTCAATCAACGGGCAAAACTGGGCTGGCGGAACAACCACCTATGATGGCCTCTACAGCAATGCCAACAATGGATTGAACCTCATCCAAAGCACCTTTAAAGGTGGCCAGGGCACAGGCGGTTCAGCCATCACCAGCATCCAGGATGATAATTTCTACATGAACAGGAGCCAGGTTTATCAGAGCAACGGCACGCTGGGCCTGTACATGCGCGCCGACAGCTTGAACGGTGCAATGTATAACATCACCAATAACTATTTTGTGTTTGTATCTGACCTGACAGCACTTGGCGCAGCGGTTTCTTTCCGCGATGGCAACCCCGCCGGCTCTGCTGGAAACAGCCAGGGCAGCGAATTCATTTTCGAGCACAACACCATCTGGAGCGATGCATTCAACGGCAACAGCCCTGGCAATGGCCTGTACATGACTGCTACTGGCAGCATCACCAATCGCCAGAACTTCTACACTGTAACAGGCAACCTGTTCCACAGCGAGGGCAGCCAAACAACCTACAGCGGCGGAAACTACCTTGCCTTTGTAACCCCTTACAGCACTTTTGAAAGCTTTGGCGAGAACAACTACAGCAACGCCGGCGGTGTTGACCTGCGCGTTGGTGCAACCAGTGTAACCTTCAATGGCGGCAGCAGCGAAACCACGCACCAAAACAAATTGGACAGCGATTTCGGCACAATGGACTACAGCGAAAGCATCAGCTTTGTAACCAGCCAGCCATTCAGCCGCAGGCTCAGCGCACAAGGCCCCCGCTCTAACAAGGAGACTGACCTTACCCAGGACAACGAAGGCGATGCACGCTGCCAAACCAACCCAACAATTGGTGCCGATGAGTTTACTGCTACCAGCGATTGCAACACCACTCCCGTGGCAGCTGTTGCAGTTTCTGAGGCTGACTTTACCGTTACCCTGCTTGGCAACCCAACTGCTGAGGCCTTCCGCTTCATCAGCAGCGAGGATGCAGTTGCCACCCTGTGGACTTTGACCGGTGCCCAAGTTGGCAGCATCAATGCCCAGGCTGGTTATGTAAACACACTCGGCAGCAGCCTGCCTGCTGGCCAGTACATTCTGCGCGTGGCTACTGCATCAGGTGTCAAAAACCTGAGTGTGGTTAAATTGTAAAAAGTCGGCAAGCACCATAGCTTGCCTGCACCTTAAATAGACGTCCAAGTCGCCTGCTTCACTTCATTTGTGGGGCAGGCGATTTTTTTGGGCAGTGTGCTTAGTGCAAGCAAGATTTACAATTTTACTTTCAATTTAAACCTTGCCAACCTACTTACTTTCAGCCCATTGGGATTTTATCATCAGATTGGCAGTGGATTAATAAGTTTAAAATTTGGACGATAAATATCGAGCACGTTAGATTTGCCAAACACAATCTTAACCCATCATATGTTAACAACTCAAACCATTCGCAACTTCTTCGGCACTGCCGCAATGCTTGCACTCAGCATCCCTACTTATGCCGCCGTGGGCATGAGTGGTATCTACACAGTCTGCTCAAGCGGCTGTGACTACTCTACCATCCAAGCGGCCAGTAACGACCTCAGTACCTATGGCGTCAGCGGCCCTGTGCTCATCAGCATTGCAGCCGGAACCTACACTGAAAGCGTCCACATCCGTGCCATCAGCGGTACCGATTCTGCTAACACAGTCACCTTTCGCGGTGCAGGCAACCATAACCGTTTGGGCACTGTTATCAATGGTGCTAACAGCAACTTTAGCGGTAATGTGTCCCTTGTTAATGCCGTACTGAGCATGTATGATGCCAATTGGGTAAGGCTGGAAAACATGCTGATCGTCAGCGCTGGCACCTCACAGGGCGACTATGCAGTGTATCTGCAGGGGTGCATGAATACCCTGGTCGGCCAAGGCGTATCGATGGAAGGTGCCCGAGGTACTGGCTCGATTGTTTTTAACGGCGCATTAGTGGCCCTTCAGACGACAGATTGCGCTTTGATGGGGGTAACCACAAATTTTGGCCTGGGGGTACAAACAATTTGTCAGGCAAATCTCCGCTTTAAAATAAGTCAATCTTCCCTTAACGGTCGCCACAGCAAGCAATTCAGTGGCTATGGATATGCTTTTTATTCCTACATAGATACCAATCTTAGCATCAACATGACCACTATCAAGGATGCAGGCTTATATGGGTTGGTGGCATTCTACAGCACTAATACCACCGTCACCCGCAGCCAAATAATCTCTTCAGGAAACACCCAGGCTGTATTCTTTGAAAACAGCAACCCCACCATGGATGTATTGGAGAACAATTATATCGTCTCCTATAGCAAGACCAACAACACCTCTACTATTCGCTATGCCGACGCTTCCGGTAGTAGTAATGTTATGCTGCGCTTTGCCCATAACACAGTGTGGAGCGACAGCGCTTCCGACGGAACAATGACAGGACCCGACATGACTATTGATGCCCCCTATAGCCCCACAGGCACCTTGGACGTTGGCAACAATATTTTTCACAGCAATGGCCGCTATGGAAATCAGCCAATTGTGGAGTTTCCCGATTATAGCCTGTTCAGCCATCAAGGCTACAATGTTTACAGCATGGCCGACAGCGCTGTTATCAGCATTGCTGGCACCGACATCGGCGAGAACAGTTCAGATTGGGATGACCATCAGGACAATCTCGACAATGATTTCGGCACCATGGACATCGCTGAAATGGTCAGCTTTAACCTGAGCTATCCCAATAGCCGCCAGTTGAGTGCCCAGGGCCCCCGCAGCGATTTCAGCTATGGCTTGCCCCGTGATAATGAAAATGACAGCCGGTGCGTTGACAACCCAACAATCGGTGCTGATGAATTTACCAACACAAGCAGGTGCGGCACCCCTCTGGCGTCAGTTGCAGTTGAAAATGCTGAGGCTGACTTTACCCTCACCCTCCTTGGCAACCCAACTGCTGAGGCCTTCCGCTTCATCAGCAGCGAGGATGCAGTTGCCACCCTGTGGACTTTGACCGGTGCCCAAGTTGGCAGCATCAATGCCCAGGCTGGTTATGTAAACACACTCGGCAGCAGCCTGCCTGCTGGCCAGTACATTCTGCGCGTGGCTACTGCATCAGGTGTCAAAAACCTGAGTGTGGTTAAATTGTAAAAAGTCGGCAAGCACCATAGCTTGCCTGCACCTTAAATAGACGTCCAAGTCGCCTGCTTCACTTCATTTGTGGGGCAGGCGATTTTTTTGTGCGGCCAATTTAGGCCATGATTTGATAACTTGGATGATGTCAGATTTTTTCCGTAACTTCGCGGCGACAAAAGGCAGTGGTGGAAAAGCTGTGCGTTTTGGCATAAAACATTGACAATCAATAAAATAGAAAAAATAAGAAACATGGAAACAAAAACCTCGTATTTCGACACCTGGCTCGACAACCAAAAACGCTGGATGGACACCTGGCAAAGCAGCTATAAGCAGATGCAGGAAAACCTCGGCGGCACTGAAGCATTCAAAAAATCAACTGAAGCCCTGGGCGGATGGATGAAAAGCGGAATGGATGCCATGCAAAACAACGCCGAAGGTGCAATGAACAATGGCGCACAAAACAGCAATGACATGTTTGCCCAATGGGCTGGCATGGGCCAGAACATGATGAAAGCCTGGCAGAATGCGGGCAACCAGTTCTGGGGCGGCATGGGCCAAATGAACCAGAACAGCCAAACGGCCAGCAATTGGATGAACAATGCCAGCCAGGCCGGAAAAACCTGGATGGACAGCATGCAGAACTGGAACCGCCTGACCAGCGATGGCAGCAAATGGTGGAATGCCACAATGGACAGCTTTAAGCAAAACCAGCAGATGATGAACAGCCTGAAGGAGGCCTGGGCACCCATCTGGAACAACATGAAAGACGGCCAGTGGAATGCAGAGCAGTGGACTGCGGCTTTTCAGCCCGACCGCGTGAAAGAATTGACTGACAAAATTTTCGGCTTTAACAGCGAAAGTTTTTTCAACACTTTTGGCAAACAGGCCACCGACATGATGAGCACCTGGGCCGAAAAAGGCCAGCACATGCGCGACGAGGCCATGCAGGGCATGCGCGACAGCATGAGCCAAATGACAAAAGGATACAGTGAAATGCGCAACGCCTACCGCCCGTTCTTTACCATGGCCCAGCCTGGTGATGACCGCGACATGGCAGAAAGCGCCATGCGCAACATGGACCTGACGGCACAATATGCAGCACATGGCGGCGAACTGCAGTATCATTATTATCGCACAGCTGAAAACGCCTGGAAACAACTCGGCGAAATGGTGAAAGCCAAAATGGAAGCAGGCGAAAAATACAGCAGCTTCAACGATTTTTACAGCGACTGGGTGAAGGTGTATGAGCAGGCTTATTTGAACCTGTTTAACAGCGATGAATATACCCAGGTGCAGGGCGAAATGGTCAACCTCGGCCTCGACATGCGCAGCCAATGGGAAAAAACCATTGAGAACTCAATCAAGGATTTCCCGATTGTCCGCCGCAGCCAGATGGACGAAATCTATAAGGCCAACTATGACCTGCGCAAACGCGTAACCGACCTGGAGAATGTGATCGAGGAACTCCGCACCAAATCCAATCAGCAGCCCATGGCGCAGAAAACTGAGCAGCCTGCGCAGGCGACTCAGCCAACCCAGCAGGGCCAGGGTGCAAAAGATTCAGGCAACAGCCGCAAAGGCAGCAAATAAATCGCCGCAGGCACAACAACATCGCCATGGCTGAGAACATTAAAACCGACCCGATGCAGGCGCTGGCAGACAATGCCGAGCGAATGATGAAGGGATATCAAAACCTGCTGAACGTGGAGGAAGTGGACATTGCCACTGCCCCCAAAACGCAGGTATGGAAGCGCGATAAAGTAACCCTTTACCGTTACAACCGCGATACGCCAGCAACTGTCAGCACCCCTGTGCTGATTGTCTATGCGCTGGTCAATCGCCAGGACATGATGGACCTGCAGCCCGACCGCAGTTACATCCGCAACCTGCTGGCACAGGGCCTCGACTTGTACATCATTGACTGGGGTTATGCCACCGACGCCGACAGGTATCTGACGCTGGATGACTACGTGAATGGCTACATCAACAGCTGCGTGAACCACATCCGCAAGGAAGCGGGGGTTGAAAAAGTCAGCCTGATGGGCGTATGCCAGGGCGGCACCATGTGCACCATGTATGCAGCCCTCCACCCCGAAAAGGTGAAGAATCTGGTAACCATGGTTACGCCAATCGAGTTTTCGACCAATGACGGCCTGCTCTTTAAGTGGGCGCGAAACATTGACATAGACAAGGTGGTGGATACACATGGCACTGTGCCAGGCGAGTTCCTCAACTCGGCTTTCAGCATGCTGAAACCGATGATGAAGGCGGCCAAAGTGCAGAACGCCATGGGTGTGATGGACGACCCCGACAAACTGATGAACTACCTGCGCATGGAGCGGTGGATAAATGACAGCCCCAACCAGGCTGGCGAGGCTTTCCGCCAATTCATCAAAGACCTTTATCAGAACAACAAACTGGTGAAGGGCGAGCTGGAACTGGACGGCAAACGCGTCGACCTGAAGAACATCACTTGCCCGCTGATGAACATTTATGCCGAGCAGGACCACCTTGTGCCCCCCGCCAGCAGCATTCCGCTGGCTGATTATGTAGGCAGCAAGGACAAGGAGACCTATAAATTCCCCGGTGGACACATCGGTGTGTTTGTGGGTTCACGGAGCCAAAAAGAGCTTGCCCCAGCGGTGAGCAAATGGCTCGGCGCCCGCGATAAGTAAAAGACCCTGGCCAACCCACTATAAGTAATAAAAATCGAAGTCGAAGAGGCCGGCCTTCCTGTAATGGGAGGGTCGGCTTTTTTGGTTAAAATCTTTATCTCAGCCGAAAGTATCCTCCAGCACGCCGAGGAGGGTGTTGGCATAGGCGAGGGATAACCCTTTCGGCACAAACTCGACTGATTTTTTATTGAAGCCAGAAAGGTGAATGGAGTTAAACCCGAGTCGGCTGGCCTCACCCAGGCGTTTCTGTACGCTGATGACTGGGCGCAGTTCTCCGCTGAGGCCCACCTCGCCGCTGAAGCACACTCCCTGTGGAATCGCACGGTCATGATAGCTGCTGGCAATGGCGGCACAAATGGCGGCATCCACGGCAGGGTCTTCAATTTTCAGTCCGCCCGCCATGTTCAGAAAGATGTCGTGGCCATGCAGTTTCAGGCCGCATCGTTTTTCCAGCACGGCAATCAGCATGGCCAGGCGCTTGGCATCAAAGCCTGTTGCACTCCGCTGGGGTGTGCCATAATAGGCAGGTGTAACCAGTGCCTGCACCTCGGCCAGCATGGGCCTCAGCCCCTCGATTGTTGCAGCAATGGCAATTCCGCTCAGGCCAGCTTCGCGCTCGTTCATCAGCATCTCGCTGGGGTTCAGCACGGGCTGCAATCCGCCGCCGGTCATCTGATAAATGCCAAGCTCATGCACGGCCCCGAATCGGTTTTTCAGGCTGCGCAGGATTCGGTAATTATAGTGGCGCTCGCCCTCAAATAGCAGCACTGTATCCACCATGTGCTCCAGTATTTTCGGGCCAGCAATGTAGCCTTCTTTATTGATGTGGCCGACCAGGAACAGTGCGCCGCCATTGGTCTTGACATAATTAATCAGCCGCGCGGCAGTCTCCCTCATCTGGGGGATGCTGCCAGCCGTGCTCTCCACGTTGGCGGCGGTGAGGGTTTGCACACTGTCGGCGATGATCAGGTCGGGGCGGATTCGCTCGGCCGAGG
>CBDTVD010000064.1:0-7939 GCA_965363965.1 uncultured bacterium | reverse complement strand
GTGTCACTATAAACGATTTGAAGGTCTTCCGTGGTAACGATACCCAAAATCCGCTGCCGAGTGGTCTGCGCTTTGGGGCTGACAATCGCCACCTTGTCACCCACCAGGGCATTGATCAGCGTGCTTTTGCCCACATTCGGTTTGCCAATGATGTTGACATATCCGGAGCGAGTATTTTTCAGGGGAGGTGTATCCATTTGGAAGGGGTGCTCTAAAAACCGAAAGCCCTGCCATCTTTGGAAAGGGGGCAGGGCCTGTTTTGGAAACCCCGATGGTTTCCAGATTGTTGCGGGGGAAGGATTCGAACCGACGACCTTCGGGTTATGAGCCCGACGAGCTACCAGCTGCTCTACCCCGCGGTGGATGTCCTCTGGGTTTAAATCGTTCCCGATTCCCAGATTGAGGCGCAAAATTAAGCCACCGCCCCCTCTCCCTCCAAATTTTTTTTTATGTCACCAAATTCAGCCTGCACAGCCCCCAAGGCTAAAGTGTCAACTTTGGTTTTTATGTGCTCCTACCCTGTTGTAGGGCAAGCACCCCGTGCTTGCCGATTTTTCCAACCTAAACATATACCCGGTAGAGGCTACCCGCCAGACTTTAAATAAATGTCGCCCGTGCATTGGCGGCAGCAATGCTGTCCACTTCATCTGTAAATGGCAAACCCAATGTGTCTGGCCGAAATGCGGAATTGAACATCTCTAAATAGAGTTGTTCCCATTCCCCATTCATGCACGTGGAGTCTGGCATCCCGCGAAACTGGTCATAGTTTAAAAATTGGAAAGTCCGGTTGGCAAGCAAGCCAGTAGGGATGTCCAATGTCGAAAGATTTTCCACGCTGTGCGCCATGCGCCATTGGAAGGAAGTGTCCTGCCCACTCAGAAGTGAAGACATACTCACAACGAGAAAGATGGAGAATATATGTGCTTTCATAGTTATTTTTAGTTTGGTTCAGTTTAGAAATTAAAAGTATAGAGCCCCGTGTCTCCGCCATTAACATAGGTTTGCAATAACTCAACGTAATTGCTGTCGCGTCTAAAACTTAAGCCATAGGTTAAGTCCCTGTTTCCTTGGCACTTCCATATAAAGGAGGTATCTTTTGACACGTCTGAAATATATATTCCGCCAGATGGATTATCCATACGAAAATATTCCAAGGTGTCGAGTGGTGGGACATTCACTAAATTCAATCGTATCCAACCATAGGGCTGAAGGGGTATATGCAATTTGTTAGGCACCCCTGGTTTAATTTTCAAGCCATCATTGGGCACACCCTGATACAGATTATCGTCGGTGGCGTTCACCACGTAAGCTTTTCCTTCTTCAGCCTCAAATTCCACTTTGTAGAATCCATTTTCATCGCTATAGCCTACTTTGCTTTTGCTGAATCCTCCCCAGCCAGTGCCTATGGTTCTTACTCCAAAATAAATCGGAATGTAGGGAATGTGCTCCCCAGTGTTCTTATTCAGGGTGTATCCACTTACTTCAGTTGGCCCGCTGGTGGGTGCTTTTTTGCATTTGCTGCCAAAGAGCAACAGTGGAAGGAGAAGCAGGAGTATCCGGGGCGCTTTCATATCGGGTTGAAGTTGTAAAGGTACAATACAACTGGGCAATTGGTGCTTTTCAATACATTTTTTACTATTCTCGCCCGGGTTAGGTTGTCAGCAAGGGTTACACCTCCGCCCCGTCTGTAAAAGCCAATCAGCAAGTTGCAGGTCAAAACCAATCCACACCCCTTATATCCACACCTTGCTCCCCTCGATGCAATTGCGGCAGATTTCCTCAGCAGCGCGGTCCGTCAGAATCCCTCGGCGGAATGCTTTTGCCTGCTGACCTTTCCAAATTTCTCTAAAACTCAATGCATCTGTGATAGTACCCATGCTGTACTCAGCGTCCTTGTCGAAGCAGCAGGGCAGCACCTGCCCCTCCCACGTCAGCACCGCACCCTGCCAGGTCCGCCAGCACCGGTTATTCAGCGGATTGTCAAGCGCATACTTGCCATCAGCCCCTTTTCGATATCGAGTGTACCGGGGGTTCAGCGGAATCAGCGCATTGGCATCCTGCTGGGTGTAAACCTGCGCCGTTTTCAGTTTTAGCTCGTCAACGCCCAATTCCAGCGCCAGCGCTTTCACTTCCTCCACCTGGTGCTCATTGGGCCGCACAATCAAAAACTGCAGGATGATGTGCGGCGTGCGGCTGCCGAGTTTCTTTTTCCATGCCACCACCTCAGCAATTCCCCGCTTCACCTTGTCCAGCTGCCCCCCAATCCGATATTGCTGATAAACCTGCTGGCTGGTGCCATCCACCGAAATAATCAATCGGCTCAGCCCGCTTTCTATTGTTTCCCGCGCGGCCTGCGGGGTCAGGTAATGCCCATTGGTGCTGGTCGCCACATACATCCCCTTGCCCGCGGCATATTGCGCCATCTTTAAAAAATTCTTGTTCAGGTATGGCTCCCCCTGAAAATACAGCAGCAGATAGGGCGTCCATTTGCTCACCTCATCAATCGTCCTCTTGAAATTCCGGATGTCCAGCATCCCCGTGGGCCGAGTAAATGCCCGCAATCCGCTGATGCACTCAGGGCAGCGCAGGTTGCAGCTGGTGGTCGGCTCTATGCTCAGGCTTATCGGCATCCCCCAGTGGATAGGCCGCCGTGTAAAGCGGCTGAGGTAATGGCTCAGGGCAATGGCCGCCATGTTCCCGATTCTCCGCGGCGTCAGGCAGCCCAAAAACTGCAATCCATCCATCGCCCGCGCCTTCAGCATATCCCTGCAAAGGTCGGTCTCCCGTTCTGTTGCTTATGTTTGAACCCGAGAAAGCATGGAAAAGGCATTATTGATATTCATCAAGAACCCAGCACTGGGCAAGGTTAAAACCCGATTGGCCAAAACCGTAGGGGCTTATAACGCCCTCAAAATATACCAGCACCTGCTGGAACGCACCAACGAAATCACCGAGGAAGCTGAAGCCGACAAATTCCTTTATTATAACGACTTTATCCCAACAAGTGACAACTGGAGCCCGATGGAATACACCAAATCCATCCAGCGCGGCCCCACCCTCGGCGACAAAATGGAGCTCGCTTTTTCCGAGCGATTTGAAGAAGGCTACCGCCGCGTGCTGCTGATTATGCCCGATTGCCCCAAGCTTAACGAAAGCCATATAGACCGTGCATTCAATCAGCTCGAAACCCACGATCTGGTCATCGGCCCCAGCACCGACGGCAGTTTCTATGCCCTGGGGATGAATCGCCCAATCGCTGAAATTTTCGCTGTCAGAAAATCCGAGTCCGATTCGCCAGCTGCAGGTGTCCTCCAGGCAGCAGAAAAACTCGGCCTAAAAGTTTTCCGCCTCCCTGAGCTTACTGATGTCGATCTGGAAGAAGACCTCGGCAAACTTGAAAAAATGATTGACGCAGAGCGGCGTTAATCCTCCCTCACCGGCGGCCCTGCCGGGTCGGCTTCCTCACCAAACCAGATAATGGCATAGCATTTATAAACTGCAATGCCCATTGCCTGCCATGTGGTTTGTTTCCAAATGCCCGTGTTGGCAATCACTGCATTGTGGTGCACGCTGCCCTTCCATCCTGATAGGGCCATTTCGATGTCAATTTGGGTCGCCTCGCATTCCTCATCACTGTGCGGGGATAACAGGCCATACACAATTTCATATCCCCTTCCCTGGTATGCAGTCAGTTCCGCTGGCTTGCTCCACATCTTTTCAGCAGCTTTCATGCTGCCGTCATAGCAGACTGCTGTCCAGGGGCCCGATTTGCTCCAGCTGTGCGCATTGCAGCTTGTCCAGTTGGGGGGGTGCCTTTCCAAATCAAGGGCGTGCGTTTTGGCAACGATAGTCAGGCTTGCACTCAGCGGAACCCTCGGCAGCCCCAGCGAGTCTCGGTACTGGTTCACCCGCTCAGCCAGGCGCACTTCATCCGCCGTAACCTGATTTTTGGCCACCTGTGCACTGCAAACAGCACTCAAACCCAGGAAAATAAAAAGAAACATGAATCGCATGGCTGATGATCATAGGATTCAAAAACCCTGCACTTTGCACCCCTCAGGCGCTAATGGTCATCGCATCTTTATTGCGCTTGAGAATCAGCGAGAATATAAAAGCAATCACCATATACCCAATAAATGGTGAAAGCACGTTCATCATCAAAAAAAGCGATGTGCTGTCCATGTCAGTGTCCCAAGTGGCATCGCCTGCCTTTATGCGCATAAAGTCAGGATTGATATGCTTCAGGTAAATCCACATGAAAATGCCCATCATCGCCGCGCCGATTGCTGCCATCACCAGCCCGGCTTTCATTCCGGTCTTCAGGGTCAGTATGCCGGCATGCTCCTCATCACGGGTCTCCTTAAGGCCCTTATACACCCCGAATGCAACCAGCATGATTGTAGGTATGCTGCTGTATTGCCCGATGGTCCAGTATTGGTTGTGCAACCCCGCCAAAAAAGCGATTAAAGAGAAGCCGACCACCATCAGGGCAGTGAGCAGGCCCCATTTCACACTTGCTTGCATGGCACCAAATTACTATACAATCTGCAGCTCTATTCCTGCCGCATATAGGGTGATAATCAGCAGGCCCAGCGCAATCCTGTACCACCCGAAAAGCCGAAACCCATATCGCTCAAGATAGCCGATAAACCCTTTGATGGCCAGCATGGCTACCACAAAGGCAATCACGTTCCCCAGCACCATCAGCATCGTCTGCTCATTGGTAAAACTGCCCCCATCATCAATGTATTGATACAGTTTATACGCCGTGGCGGCAAACATGGTCGGCACGGCAAGGAAAAAACTGAACTCGGCAGCAATTTTCCGATTGAAGCCCTGGCTCAGGCCCCCGATAATGGTCGCCGCCGAACGTGAGATTCCTGGAATCAGGGCAATGGTTTGAAAGCACCCAATCACAAAAGCCCTGGCATAGCTCACTTTTTGGTCAGGATTGCTCTCAGCTTTGGCAAACCACCTGTCCACGTATAACAGCACAAAGCCCCCCATCACCAGCGCAATTGCCACTGTCAGCACGCTTTCCAGCAGCGCATCGATATACTTGCCCAGCCAAAACCCCAGGATGGCCGCAGGAATAAAAGCGACAATCAGTTTCAGGTAAAACTCAATGCTTTTAAACCATCGCCGCCAATACAGCACCACCACGCTGAGTATCGCCCCCAGCTGCACCGCGATGGTGAACAGTTTGATAAAAGGGTCGGCGGCAACGCCCAGCAAACTGCTTACAATAATCATGTGGCCCGTGCTCGAAACAGGCAGAAACTCTGTTAACCCCTCGATGATGGCGAGCAGGATGGTGGCCCAAAACAGCATATGGCCTGCGAAGGTAAACGGCCACAGCACCTCCATCTCTTAATACCTTCGCCCTGCCGTGCAATTTTCCCGCGTAATCGGTCAGTCATCCGCCAAAGCTGCCTTTTTTTCTGCCCTTGATCGAGGCCGAGTGGCACAAGCCCAGCTGATCGCTGGCCCAACTGGCTATGGCGGCCTCCCGCTCGCTCTTGCCATGGCTCAGCGATTGGTCTGCCTCAACCCCATTGAGAACGACAGCTGCGGAGCCTGCACTGGCTGCCGTGCCGCTGAAGCCATGCAGCACCCCGATATCCATTATAGTTTTCCCATGGTGCCGAAAAAACCTGGCGACAAACCCAAAGCCGAAGATTATTACCCAGAGTGGCGAGCCCAAATCACCCGAAACCCCTACATCAGTTACGGTGAGTGGATGGAGGCAATCGACGCAGGCAACAAGCAGGGCAACATCAATGCTGATGAGTGCCGCGCCATTCTGCGAAAACTCCGGCTGATGCCTGTCTTGGGGGGTTATCGTGTAGTCATCATTCACCTGGCTGAGTACCTGGGCAAGGAGGGGAACATACTGCTGAAAATTCTGGAGGAGCCGCCCGCCGACACGGTCTTTCTGCTCACCACCGAGTCGCCTGATGAGGTGCTGCCCACCATCCGAAGCCGCACCAGGCAGATGCACCTGCACCCACTCAAGGCCCGTGATATTGAAGCTGGCCTGGCCGACCGCGGATTGGAACCCGAAGGCCTCCAGGACATTCTCCTGCGCAGCAACGGCGATTTCGGCCTGGCAATCAACATGGCAAACGGTGAAACGGGCGAGGCGCTCGGCCCAATCTTCATGGATTGGATGAGGCAATGTTATCGGCCCAGCGGCCCCCAGATGCTCAGTACCATCGAGAAACTGGACGCCCTGGGCCGTGAAAAACTCAAGGCCTTTTTTGAAACGGGTATCGGTCTGATGCGCGAAAGCCTGCTGGCATTTGCTGATGCACCCGCACTCCACAGGGCAAGTGGCCCTGCCCGGGAATTTGCCGAGCGTTTCAGCAAACTGATGCGGGGGCAAGACATCGCTTACATCACAAAGCGCCTCGACGAATCAGCCTACCATATCGAGCGAAATGCCCACGGCAAACTCCTCCTCCTCGAGCTTTCCCTCGATATTTATCAGCGATTGCGCTCGGTACCTAAATAACTTTTTGGCTCAATAGCTTGCCAGCCGCTGAAGTGTTTCTGTCAGTCGCGCTTTGGCCAGAAAATCTGCCTCTAGTTCAGTCGCAAAGGGCACTGGCGTATCCAGACTGCCCAGCCTGAGCACTGGCGCATCCAGCCGCTCGAACAGGTTCTCCCCTATCCAGGCTGCAATCTCTCCGCCGATTCCCCCTGTCAGGCAGTCCTCGTGCAAAATCAGCGCTTTGCCTGTCCGCTCAACGCTGGCGCGCACAGCCTCCTTGTCCCAAGGCAGCAGCGTACGCAGGTCAACAATGTCGGCATCTATCCCATCTGCTTCACAGGCCTCCATTGCCCAGTGTACACCTGCTCCATAAGTGATGATGGATAATTCCTCGCCGTCCCTAACCGTCCGCGCCTTGCCGATTGGCAGGGTATAATAATCATCCGGAATCTCCTCACTGATGCTCCTGTAAAGCGCTTTGTGCTCGAAAAAAAGCACTGGATTGGGGTCTTCAATGGCGGAATTAAGCAAGCCTTTGGCATCGAATGGGGAAGATGGATAAACCACTTTCAGCCCAGGCGTGTGGAAAAACCAGGCCTCGTTGCTCTGGCTGTGGAATGGGCCAGCCCCTACCCCCGCACCAGTCGGCATTCTGACAACTACATCAGCATTCTGGCCCCACCGATAGTGCATTTTCGCCAGATTGTTGACAATCTGGTTGAAGCCGCAGGTTACAAAGTCAGCAAACTGCATTTCAACCATCGCTTTCATCCCCTCAAGGCTGAGCCCCAGGCCAATGCCTACAATCGCTGACTCGCACAGGGTGGTGTTGCGCACCCTTTCTTTCCCGAATTGCTCCAGAAAATGCTCAGTAACCTTGAATACTCCGCCATATTCAGCAATGTCCTGGCCCATCAGCACAAGCTGGGGATATCGTTCCATGCTCTGCCTCAGCGCATCGCTGCAGGCATCCACCAGCCGTTTCTTGGTTTTGTGCACACCAGCAGGGCTCACTAAAAATTCGCCTTCACCCTCTCCCCGAGTTTGCGGTTGGTGGGCTGCATATACTCGCTTCAGTTCACGCTCCGCATCTGGCACAGGCCCCGATTCCTCCAGTGCAGCCTCAATGGCCACGCTTATTTTCTGCCGATAGTCTTTTCTCAGTTCCTCCAGGTGCTTCTCCCTTAAAAATCCTTCGCTCAGCAGCCAGTTTTCATAGTTCTCCAGCGGATCTTTTCTGGCCCAGGTTTCCATCAGTTCTTTAGGTACATATTTGGTTCCGCTGGCTTCCTCATGCCCGCGCATCCTGAAGGTCATGCACTCCACCAGCACTGGCTCCGGATGTTTGCGCATTCGCTCAGCCAGTGCCCTGATGGTGTTGTGCACATCCAGAATGTTGTTGCCGTCAATCCGGTAACCCTTCATCCCATAGCCGATTGCCTTGTC
>CBDTVD010000063.1:0-7998 GCA_965363965.1 uncultured bacterium | reverse complement strand
TCGGTGAAGCCGGAGCTGGTCTTCGAGCTTGCGTTCGAGGGCATTCAGGCATCCTCGAGGCACAAAAGCGGAATTGCGTTGCGTTTCCCCCGAATCCTCAGATGGCGGAAAGATAAAAAAATTGAAGATGCTGACTCGCTCGAAACTTTGCAGCAAATTTTGCAAACCTATCAGGGTGGCAATGCCCAGCCTTAGCGATGTGCAGCGCGTTTTAGCCTGTCATTTATTGCCCGCCCGATGCCAAAATCGGGGACAAATTCGGCGTAGAGTTTTGAAATTTGGGCATTGTCAGCTTCACGCATCAACCTGAAAAGATTGGTGGCAGCCTCTTGAATATCTCGTTTTGCGCTCAAAGCACCAGCCCATCCTCCGCCTGAAACCAAGTGCGAGAAACTCAGATAGCCGCAGTTTCGGTCTCCTGCCTCTGGCAGTTCATCCATAATTTCCAGTGGAACTCTGGGTGCATAGTGTGCCAGCAATTGCCCCGGCGCAGTAGGCGATGAATTGCTCAGCATCGATTCAGTCTTACCAATCAGCCCCTCTATTTTTTCTTTGCTCAATGCACCGAGCCGCAGGATGACAGGAGAACTTGAACTGCAATCAATTATGGTACTTTCAATCCCCAACAGGCATGGCCCACCATCCAGGATGTAATCCACTCGGTGGCCCAGGTGCGTTTCAACGTGTTCTGCAGTAGTTGGGCTGATGTATCCGAATGGGTTGGCACTTGGCGCTACCAATGGGAACTCCAGCAAATGCAGAAGTTCAAGTGTAAGCTGATGGTTGGGCATCCTAAGCCCGACTTTTGGCAATCCGCTGGTGGCCAGATCAGGAATAATTGGGAATTTTTCAACAATCAAGGTTAACGGCCCGGGCCAGAACGCTTTTGCCAGTTTACGGGCGAGATGGTTGAATTGCCCCAATTCCTCAGCCTGCTCAAGGCTGGCACAGTGCACGATCAGCGGGTCGAAAAAAGGGCGCTCTTTAACGCTGAAGACTTTTGCTATTGCCGATTCATTCAGGGCATTTGCTGCCAGCCCATAGACGGTTTCGGTGGGTATGGCGACCAGACCGCCCCGTCGCAATATGTCTGCGGCCTTGGTGACGGATGTTCCTGCTTCTGCCATTTCAGCCTGGAAACAAAGTTACAGTAACTTCGCACCCCCCTTTATAAGGGGCTTTATTATGGATCGGAATACGATCGCTGGCATAGCGCTTATCATCCTGATTGTTGTGGGCAGTTCACTCTGGTTTAAAAGCCAGCAGCCCGATACTCCCCCATCATCGCCTGCCACTTCAGGAGTGGATTCTACTGAAGATACAGCTGAAGAGCAGGGACCCGCTGACATTCAAAGGGAAACGCTTGATGCCCTCAACCAAATTCCTGACTCGCTTGCGGCAGCACAGCAAGTCATCAATTTGAAATCTGAGGAACTCAGCATTGGTTTCAGCACCCTCGGCGGATACCCCAGCCGTGTGGAACTGAATAAATACAAAGCATATGACAAATCGCCCTTGCTGCTGCGCAAGGAAGGTGACGCAATCATTGATTTTATCATAACTGCCAAGGGGGGCGAAATCCACACAGCGGCATTACCCTTTGCCGTAAGGAATCAAACAGATACTTCCATCACTTTTAGTGCAGATGTACAAGGGGGAAAAATCCTCCAGAGCTGGAGCATGCCCAGCGATGGTTTTGTGTTGAAGCATCGCCTGGAAATAGTGGGCCTCCAGGATGCAATTGCAAAGCGTGACCGGGAAATAGACATGAATTGGGTGGGGCGCATCAGGAAAAATGAGCGCGACCCAAAAATCATGCACGATAACACCACCATCCATTATCGTAAATCAAATGAAAGCACAGATTACCTGAGCGAAACCAAAGATGAAGCAGAGGAAAGTTTTAAGGAGCCTACGCAATGGGTAGCTTTCAAGGAGCAGTTCTTCAGCCAGACAATAGTGGCAAAACCAGCATTTGAGCGGGCCGAACTTTCAGCAAAGAGCAACGAGTCATCTCCCTATGTAAAAGAACTATCAGCTTTGATGAGCCTGCCTTATGCCCACAAGGCCAGCCAGACTTATCAGTTTCAGCATTACTATGGGCCCTTGCACTATGGCACCATGCGAAAATTGGAAATCGGCCTTGAGCGTCAAATCCCCCTCGGATGGAGTTTCTTCCTCAGCCAATGGCTAAACAGGTTTCTTATCATCCCCGTGTTTAACCTGCTGAACAATGTGATAGGCAGTTATGGAATCATCATCCTGATTTTGACGATATTCATCAAAGTCCTCCTGTTGCCCCTCACATTCAGGACTTATTTGTCATCGGCCAAAATGCGCCTTCTGAAACCTGAACTGGATGTGCTGAAAAAGAAACATGAAGGTGAAATGGGCAAACTTCAGCAAGCCCAAATGGCCCTGTATAAAAGGGCGGGAGTCAGCCCATTCGGCGGCTGCCTGCCATTGCTGCTGCAGCTGCCTGTGATGATTGCCATGTTCAGGTTTTTCCCCTCGAGCATCGAACTCAGGCAGCAGCCTTTTCTTTGGGCAGATGACCTTTCTACCTATGACAGCATCGCGACCTTGCCTTTCACAATACCCTACTACGGGGATCACGTGAGCCTGTTTACGATACTGATGACCATTTCTACGATCATTTATGCCAGGGTGAACAACAGTTTGTCGCCCCAGCAAAACGAATTCAAGTGGCTGAGTTACATCATGCCAGTAATGTTCATGGGATTTTTTAACAATTACTCAGCTGGGCTCAGCTATTATTTCTTTATATCCAACATTGTAACCTTTGTTCAGCAGTTTATATTCAAAAAATCTATTGACGAGCAGAAGCTGCATCTGAAGCTGGAAGAGAATAAACGCAGGCCAGCAGCAGCCACCAAAAGCAAATGGCAAACTCGGCTGGAGGAAATCAGCAACCGCCAGCAGCAAATGCAGCGCCAGCAAATGCAGCGGTCAGCGCCAGCGAAAGGAAAGGCAAAGCCCAGAAGAAAATAGTCATCATGCCGCATTGGCCCGAGTTTTTTGGCAGAATAGCAGATACAGCAACTCGGCTGGGGGTAGATGTTTTCGTGGTTGGCGGCTTTGTGCGCGATGACGTGCTGCGGCGAGATGGCGGAGATGAAGCAGATTTAATGGTGCTGAGTGATGGAATTGCCTTTGCCACGGAGGTCGCAAAAGACCTGGGAAAAAATGCGCGGCTCACCACTTTCAAGAATTTCGGCACTGCCCAGGTTTTGTGGCAGGGAATGAGGGCCGAGATTGTAGGTGCCAGAAAAGAAAGTTACCGAGCAGAATCTCGAAATCCGCAGGTTGAAGTCGGAACTTTTGAGGAGGATATGCAGCGGCGCGACTTTACCATTAATGCGCTGAGTGTAGACATCAAAAAGCTGCCCAGGGTAGAAATAATCGATCCATTCGGCGGGTTACAAGATCTTGAAGACAAGATACTGCGCACACCACTGGACCCAGAAATAACATTCAGCGATGACCCCTTAAGGATGCTCCGCGCAGCACGGTTTGCCAGCCAGCTGAATTTCAGCATTGTGCCAGAGGCATTCGCAGCCATGAAAAATCAGGCCAGCCGGATAGAAATCCTCAGCATTGAGCGAGTTACCGAGGAACTGAACAAAATCATTTCCTCAGACAATCCGTCGCTTGGCCTGCGGATACTGTTTGATGCAGGCATTCTTCAGCTCTTGCTGCCAGAATTGACTGCCTTGCAAGGTGTAAAAACAATCGGAAAGCAATCTCATAAAGATAACTTCTATCACACTTTGCAGGTGCTTGATAATATCTGCCTCAGCACTGATAAACTCTATCTGCGCTGGGCTGCCCTGATGCATGACATTGGCAAGGCGCCGACTCAAAAATTTGACAGTGTGCTCGGCTGGACGTTTCATGGCCATGAGGTTGTGGGAGAACGAATGGTTCCGAAAATTTTCAAGCGACTGAAACTGCCCCAGGATGAAAGGATGCGATATGTGCAGAAACTTGTACTGCTGCACTTGCGGCCAATAGCGCTGACCCATGATGTATCTGACAGTGCCATCAGGCGATTGATTGTAGATGCTGGGGATGACCTGGAAGATTTGATGAAACTTTGCATGGCAGATATCACCAGCAAAAACCTGGAGAAAAAACACCGATTCATCGAGCAGTTCAAGGCTGTAATGGCCAAAGTTGAAGAGGTCGAAGAAAAAGATCACCTCAGAAATTGGAAGCCACCCATCACAGGCGAAATAATAATGGGCACTTTTAATTTGAAGCCATCTCGGCTTGTCGGTGCAATAAAAGAAGCAGTTATGGAGGCAATATTGGATGGCGAGATCCCTAATGAATATGAGCCTGCCTATGCCTGCATGCTAAAAATTGCTGAAAAGCACAACCTTTACCCCTCTGCGTAGTTTCTTCGTAAGCCCATTGGCCAATGTCTAAATCAAAAAAGCAATCATTTGCACCCAAGCCCGCTGGCTTCAACTCTGACAGCAGTCAGCCAAAATTGCTTGTTCTTCAAGCAGTTTCAAGAGCCGACATGGGTGTATCCCGAAGCCTGATCGTCCCTACAACAAGCACCTTCATTGATCTGCACAATGCGCTGACTGAAGCATTTGAGTTCGGTGGCGAGCAATATGCAAGTTTTTACCTGCACGATGAGGATAACCCCAAAGGATATCTGCAAATTGCTTTGTTTGATACCGATGAAGAGTTCAGTGCAAAGCGAACCATGTTCGATACAGCCATTGGCGACTATCTGCAGGAGAAAGGCCAAGCCTTTTTGTACATATACGACTTTATCCTGATGTGGGAATTTGAGGTTGAAGTGGCAGAAGTGCTGCCAAAAGAAATAGTCGGGCCGCTGCTGATTTCATCTGTCGGAACCCTGCCAGAGAAGTATGGCCATATGGAAGAATATCCAGTTGATGAAGATGGCGACGACGACGAAAGTGATGATGATGATGATGACGATGAAGACAGTGCGCTGCTGAAATCTGGAAAAAAGGTCAGCGGCAATTTTTCAGGGAGCAGCCTCGACATAGAAGGGGATGACAGCCTGATGGATGGATGGGATGACGAAACCACTCAATGGGGTGGCGGCATTGCTGACTAATTTTACAATTCAGCTGTGAATTTCAATTTGGTCACTTGGCTCGGGCTTGCCGTGCCTTTTCTTTTTCTCCCAGGCGTTTGCCAGGCACAAACCCATTATCGGTCAGCAGGGAATCCCCTTTACTGGAAAAATAAACTGCCTTTTGCTGGCTATTGGCAGCAGGATGTAGCTTATGATATCAATGTCAAGCTGAATGATGACCTTGATCAGATAGAGGCAAACATGGTGGTAACATATTACAACAACAGCCCTGACACCTTGCGCGAGATATTTTGGCACCTTTACCAAAACACCTTCGGGCCAGGATCCTATTATGAAGACCTATGGAAGCTGAATGGAAACAAACCAGCCTTTGGAAAATACGAGTCTCAAAATCTGGGCACCACGATAAATCGACTGAGAATTGAGGGAGACAGCGCCCCGACAGTAATAGACTATTCAATTATGAGGACCACGCTGCCACGCAATTTGTTGCCTGGGGACTCAATCAGAATCGAGGTTGGCTTCATAACCTATTTTGACAACGGCAGCATGCGCCGAAGGATGAAGATGATTCCTCATGATGGGGTAAAGCAATTTGATGCGGTGCACTGGTACCCCCGCATATCCGTTTATGACCGGAAGTTTGGCTGGACCACAGACCAGCACCTGGATAAAGAATTTTATGGTGATTTCGGCACCTTCAATCTCCAGCTTGATTTGCCGAGTGAATACATCTGCGAGGCTACAGGCACACTGGTGAATGAAAATGAGGCAATGCCAGCGGCACTGAAAAAGGCCATACAAATCAGCAATTTCACCAGCCGGCCAGCCCAGGGGCAGCCGCCTGCAATCATCGGGGCCGGCGGCAGAAAAATTTGGAAGTATCACGCAATTAACGTCCATGATTGCAGCTGGACTGCCGACCCAACTTATCGGATTGGTGAGGCGATGTGGAATGGGGTGAGATGCATAGCTATAGGTCAAGAGAGGAATGCCTATGGATGGCAAAAGACGGCTGATTACACGGCTAAAGTCATCCAGACATATTCTGAGGATTTTGGCATGTATGGCTGGCCCAAAATTGTGGTGGCCGATGCTGCAGATGGGATGGAATACAATATGCTGACCTTGTGCGGGGGAATAGACCCAAGCAACCGCAGCCTGATTGCACATGAGGTTGGGCACATGTGGTTTTATGGAATGCTTGGCAGCAACGAAACCTACAGAGCATTTCTGGATGAAGGCTTCACCCAGTTTTTGACTGCATGGGCCCTTGAAAAGTTTTCGGCAGGCATTGCTGCCACACAAACCCGCATGGATTGGGCTGGCAAAGAAAAATCGCGCTGGAGGGAAATGGATGGCAGCCTGCTGTGGCCATATACCCGTAACTCTATCACCGAGAATAAACCTCCGGTGGCCACACACTCATCTGATTTTAATGCTGCAATAAGGCATGGCGGCGGATATGGAAGTGTTTATTATACGGGGGGCACTTTGCTCTATCAGCTGCAGTACGTGCTGGGCGATTCTCTATTCTTGGCAGCCATGAAAAATTATGTGGCTACATGGAAATTCTGCCACCCTTATCCCGAAGATTTCAGGAACAGCATCATCCACTTTACCCATGCTGATCTCAATTGGTTTTTTGACGAGTGGATTGAAACCACAAAAACCCTCGATTATAAGCTGAAAAGTGTCAAACCATCTTCACGGGCCGGTATTTATCGCATTGAGCTAAAAAGAAATGGGGAAATGCAGATGCCGATTGACCTGACAGTTATTCAAAAAGATGGCACTCGCCAAAATTACCTGGTGCCCAATACTTGGTTTGCAAAATCAAATGTCGATTCAGTGCTGCCGATTTGGTATGGCTGGGGCAAGTTGAATGATCGATATACCGCATATGTCTCTGCACCCTCGGGAATAAAGCAGGTGCTGATTGACTCCAGCGGCAGAATGGCAGATGTAAACTTGCTGAACAACAGCACAAAACTCCCAATCAAATGGAAATTTGATGACCTGAAAGGAAATATCCGCAGCCGATATTTTTATGGCATAACCTTTCGTCCCCAGCTCTGGTACAACTCTATTGATGGCTTTAAAGCTGGTGCCCATATGGAGGGCGATTACCTCGGCCTCAAGCATAACCTTGCTGCCACATTATGGGTGAACACTGGGGTGCTGAAGGATGAAACTGAGAGCAGCATACCCCGAAATCTGATCAATGGCCATTTTAATTATGCCAACAGGCTGCCTGGGCGATTCAATCAAACCACATATAATGCCCAAGCTGGGTTTTTAGACGGTCTCTTTTTTGGCAAAACGCGCATTGCCCATAAAATCTCTGAGAAAGTGTTTTTTGGCTTTGGGCTCAGCAGTCAATATCGCAAAGCTGCTGATCTGCGGTATCTGATATACCCTGATGCCTGGACCTCAAACCATTTCAATTCCAGTGCAAACGGAGATATAACGTACCAAAAGAACAGATACAGCACTGCGATAATTTTGCGCGCCACTGCCAGAACAAGCATTGTCAGCTACGGCTATCCCTATTCTGAGATGGGAGCAAATGCGATTTTTGGCAGGCGAGTTTTGGGGGGTCTTCCATTTTCAGTAAAACTGCATGCCGATATCGTTTCAGGATTGATGCCTTTGGAATCTCGCAGATATCTGCAAGGGGCAAACCCTGAGGAGATTTTTGAAATTGCGGCCGCGCGCAGCAAAGGCATTGTGCCAAATGTATTGCTCATGAACAATCAATCCCTGGGCTTTCAAGTGGCGGGGGGATACAACATCCGGGGGGCAGTTGCTCTCAAGCAATCATTTTCTTCCCTTGCCATCCGGCGCGGTGGCGGGGACTTCCATCGCCACCGGTGCCTAGCGCACCGCGC
>CBDTVD010000062.1:0-8085 GCA_965363965.1 uncultured bacterium | reverse complement strand
CACTGCTCATGCTCGGCCTCGCCATCGGGCAGCTCAGTGCACAAGCGGCTGACCTTACTCCGCTTATTTCAAGGCAGAAAAGCATCGACAGTGCACGCAATCGCCTCGGCGGGCCACCCACAAAGGCTCAAATGGAAGACTTGACTGCCCAATACATAGAGATTGGTGAAGCCATGTTTGCAGCAGATGATGGCCTAACCAACAATGAAAAACTCGCCGTGCAATGCTATGCCTTGCAGGATTATGCTGCCGCAACTGGGTACATGGTCGAAAGAGGCATGTATAAAGAGATCAAAACCATGGCAAGCGGAATTGTTGCCAAAATGTGGGCCCTGAATGATGGGCTGCCCAAAAGCACCACAATCAAATATGGCAATGACGGGCATGTTTACATCACCCTCAACCAGCTGTATCGCAATCGCCGGGCGCTGTTTAACAATATCATGGTGAGCATGCTGGCACTGGAGGACCTGGAAGGCACCGTGCAGTATGGCTTGATTTACGACAAGTTTTTGCCTGTGCCCAACGCCAGCGAAGATTCCACCAGCTATTATAACAAGCTCAAAAACCTGAGCGATGTGGCCTATGCCTATTACAAACTGAACAAAGTGCAGGAAGTGAAAAACTCGGCCTACAACGTTTTTTACTTCATTAACACATACGATTTTACCTATGACAAGGACCTGCGCCTGGCCCGCAGCCAGCTCAGGTTTCTGGATAGCCTGTTTCATGCAGATGCCATGCCTTACCCGGCTTTTGACAAAGGCGGAGTGCTGCGCGGGATGGCTGGCAGGGCATACCTGAGAATAATGGACAGCAAAAGCGCATTTAAGTTATATGATGAAAGCGTGCTGGCCGGCAACAACAGCATCAGCAATGTGATTGAGCGGCTGACAGCAGCCTACCAGTGCCGCGACCGTGAAAAACTCCGCATGGCCCTTGAGGATATCCACAAAAAACGCTATAAAGGCGTGATGAGTGAAGAGAATGACTACTATGTGCGGGAATGCGAATTCCTGATGAAGCAGCTCTGAAAAAAAACTGCTATGTGCAGGCGGCCAACCTGAACCATTGCAAAAATTACACTTCATAATGTGTTTTAGCGGTTTTCCTTTATTTTGTTTTTCAGCCAACAAAGCAGCGCGGGGCGGTGGCTCCCCCGCGCTGAGTTTTGGCCTGGCAGGGAAAACAAGCTGGCACGATATTGAAATAAGACCTTTGGAAAGGGTGCATCCTGGCTGCTGAATCCGCATCGCTGCAGCAGGGTCCACTGAAAGAGAGAGAGAAAAAAGGATGCGGCAGTTTGTGAGAGAGCTGAGATTTTAATTTGCTTGGCCCCGCCAGACGTCCCTCGTCTGTCGGGGCTTTTCTTCTTTCAGTATCTTAGGTAAAAGGCACGTGCCCAATTGAGGGCCAGAACTGCAGCGGAGGCCCACCACACCATGCTCGGCAGCCTGTTGAGCCAGCGGCTGAACTGCGTGTAAGAAGATAGACCGAGTGTTTTTTCAGCCAGCCATGTGGTGGTGATGGTGAGACCCAACAGCAGCACAGGAATGCTGAGCAAATGATAGCCGAGGGCACCCGCCAAATCGCCATCCAGCAGGCAAAGCATGGCGCGCCCCATTCCACAGCCAGGGCAAGGCAGGCCTGTGAGTTGATGAATCAGGCAGGGGAAGGCGGGGATAATCAAAATTCAGGTTTGGATTGTTATCAGTGGGGACCGGAATTGAATCCCTTTCCACTTCTAAAAAATCAACAAATATCATGGCAAAGTACAGCAAAAAAGCCAGTGAAAAAATTGGCGATGTGATGCACGAGTTTAAGGAAGGCAAACTGAAAAGCAGCAGCGGCGACAAAGTAAAGAGCAGGAAACAGGCGATAGCAATCGGCATTTCTGAAGCCCGCGCTGAAGGTGACAAAGTGCCCAAGAAAAAGAAATCATGAATCTGCCCCCGAGCAGGTAAAGAAGTAAGCGGAACCTATCTGCGTGGAGAATGGGTTTTAAGGGAGGTTTGCTGAAATCACCTTAGCAAACTTTCCCCCGAAAGCCTAATTCCCCCTGCTGCGTGCAAATTTTACTATCCTATCTCAGGCGGTTTTGGCCGCTGGTGGTGCTTGCCCTTGTGCTGGCTTCAGTGAGCCAGATATTCAGCCTGATTGATCCGCTGATTTTCAAGCGTATTCTGGATGATTATGCCATCAAGTGGGACAGTTTCAGCGGTCGGCAGGATGAGTTTCTGCGCGGGGTTTTCGGGCTGCTGGGTTTGGGCATAGGTGCGGCAATGGTGGCTCGCCTGGCCAAAAACTTTCAGGATTATTTCTTGAATGTGATTACCCAGCGGCTGGGTGCCAAAGTTTATCAGGACGGGCTGAGCCACAGCTTAAAACTCCCTTACCAGGAGTTTGAGGACCAGCGCAGCGGCGAAACTCTGGGCATTCTTCAGAAAGTGAGGGCAGACATTGAGAGGCTGATTTACTCAATGGTAAACATTGTGTTCGGCAGCCTGGTGAGCATCATTTTCGTAACTGTTTATGCGTTCACTGTCAATTGGATGGTGGCGCCCATATATTTCCTCAGCATCCCCATCATTGCTTTTATGAGCTATGCACTCGGCGGAAGAATCAAGCGGGTGCAAAAAAAGATAGTAGCTCAAACCACCGCCCTGGCAGGCAGCACCACTGAAAGCCTCAGAAACATTGAGCTGGTGAAATCGCTGGGCCTCAGCAATCAGGAAATAAAACGGCTGAATGACACCACCGACCAGATCTTGCAACTGGAACTGAAAAAGGTGAGATATGTGCGGAGCCTGAGTTTTATTCAGGGCACTGCCATCAATCTGCTGCGTACTGGCATACTGTTCAGCATGCTGTGGCTGATCATGCAGGGCAAAATGACCCCTGGGGAATATGTCAGCTTGCTGATTTATTCTTTTTTTGTATTTGGTCCGCTGCAGGAATTAGGCAGTGTAATCAATATCTATCGTGAGGCGCAAGTATCCCTGACTAATTTTCAGACCCTGATGGCCAAGCCGCTGGAGGTTCGGCCGGCCAGCCCCTCGCCTATTGCTTCCATCCAGACGCTTGAGTTTGATAATGTTGGCTTTCAGCATCAGTCGGCCACCCATCCTGCACTTCAGGGGGTTACATTTTCAGCAAAGCGGGGTGAGACTATCGCCTTTGTCGGGCCGAGTGGGGCCGGCAAAACCACTTTGGTAAAGTTGCTGGTGGGGCTTTATCTGCCGAAAACGGGTGAAATCATGTACAATGGCATACCAGGTATTGAGATTGATTTTGAGCAGCTGAGGGAACGCATTGGCTTTGTTACTCAGGACACTCAGTTATTCAGCGGTACCATAAGAGACAACCTGAAATTTGTGCGGCCTGAAGCATCGGACGCTGAGTGCCTGGCGGTGCTGGAGGGTGCTGCCGCCACCAGTCTGCTGCGCAGGGCTGACAAAGGGCTGGATACAGTAATTGGTGAAGGCGGTATAAAAGTCTCTGGCGGCGAGCGGCAACGGCTCAGCATTGCGCGGGCATTGCTTCGCCGGCCAGACCTGATGGTTTTTGATGAAGCCACCAGCGCACTGGATAGCCTCACTGAAAGCGAAATCACCAAAACAATCCGCAAGGTGAGCGAGAATGGCGAGCATATCACCATCATGATTGCCCACCGGTTATCCACAATTCTGCACGCCGACAAAATTTATGTCCTCGAGCAAGGGCAAATGGCTGAAAGCGGAAGCCACCAGCAATTGGTGGATGATAAGGGACTTTATTATGCCATGTGGCGCCAACAAATAGGTGAGCGCAAACCGCTTCAGCCCGTCGCCGAGATCGCCGCTGTGGTTTAAAAATCTGCCAGGTGCTTGCAAATCAAGGCCGGCGTGCCGAATTTCGTCCCATGCTCGGGAAAAAAATTTCGCTCCTCCTGGTCGCTTTTCTGATATCGATGATGGGTGCCAATGCCCAAGATGCAGGCAATGCCAGCCAGGGAAGCTATGAAGCCGCGGTTGATGGAATCAACTGTTTAACCATCAAATTCATCCACAAAGAGCAAAACCGGGCTGAGCTGGCTGGCAAAATGGATTGCAACAGCTTTGAGGGAATAATGAGCACCATTCCTGAAGATGAACGCAGCACAACGGGAAAACTTGCTGAGGCTGTGAATGCCTATAAGAAGAAATGGGACCCTGCCAAGAGCCTTGATAACCAAATTGATGGTGTGATTGCGTATGCGCTCGGACGGGTGAAATCAAGGCCGCGAAAAGGCGACATTGCCAGCCTTGAAAGTGCATTCATTCAGCAGAAAAATGAAGCTGTTGCCCAATCAACCATCACGCCCGCACAGGAATCGGCAATGGATGAGGGGGAGATGGAAGACATCACGTCAACAAGTGAAAGCGTCCGGCTGACAGAGCCGCAGAGCGATGGCGGC
Source organism: uncultured bacterium (assembly GCA_965363965.1). Lineage (GTDB taxonomy): Bacteria > Bacteroidota > Bacteroidia > CAILMK01 > CAILMK01 > CBDTVD01. Next base: position 3,650 of record CBDTVD010000062.1, on the reverse strand, counting down.
GACACACTCGGGTGGGTGGGCATTTTGCTCGGGCTTGCTGCCCTCGGCTTAGGGCTTTATAATCTGCTTGGTGTTAGGGCAATAAACAAAGAACTCGCAGCCAAAACGGCATATCTTGAACTTGAAATGAATAAACGGGGCGCCCCGATGGTGAGCGACAGCGGCAACAATTATCAGCTGCTGAGTGACCGCATCGGGAGGGAAGTGAAAGAATTGCAGAATCAGATAGAAGAGTTGAAAGGCAAAGCCAAAACAGGGTTCAGTGTGTCCACTCGTCCTGGGGCTGAGGCTGCACAAATCATGCAGGCCCCTCCCCCCAAACCGGCGCCTGTAACCGCTGAGCAGCCGTTTGCCGACCCTCCAGTTCAGCGCCCGCAAAGCCTGACCCCCGCCAATTATCGATATGCAAAACTGCCTGAAGGGCAAAGATTTATGGATGCCGAACTGACTGACAATCCGCAGATAGACTCGGTTTTTGAAATCGAGCTTTTCCCTGATATTGAAGGCAAAGCCTACTTTGCACCGCTGGGTTATCCGGATGTCATCAGAAAAATGGCCAGCCAGCCCGATATTTACGTTGCCCCATTTTTAAACGTGAATGGGGATGCGACAGGCCGGGCATTGATTGTGCTGGAAGAAGGACAATTGGAAAAGCAAGGTGAATACTGGAACGTTGTTCGCAAGGCTAAGGTGAGATTTGAATCATGAAGAAAATTTTCACTTTGATTATTGCCCTGGGCTTTGCCTCGGCATCATTTGGCCAGGGATACTTTACTGACGCTGCAGCAGCCATGCAGAGCCCAGGCGATGTGCTTGAACTGGACCTATCGAACCAGGAAATTTCTCAGCTGCCGGAGGGAATCGGCAAGATGCTGAACTTGGGCACGCTGAGGCTGAATGGCACCAGCATTCCTGCATCAGAATTGAAGAAATTGGCGGCATTGCCCAAACTCAGAAAACTCTACATGCCCCGAATGGGCTTTGCCGAATGGCCAGCGGAATTGAATGCATTGAAGGGTTTGACTACCATAGACATCAGCAAGAACCCCATTGGAAAATTGCCTGCGGAAATCGGCGGCTTTGCTGCGCTCGAGGAGTTAAAAGCCAAAGAATGCGGGCTTACAGCTTTGCCCGAAGAACTATCTGCCCTGGGCAAGCTGACAAAACTCGACATTTCCTATAATTACCCGATGACAGAGTTCCCCGCTGTGATCTTGAAATGCAATGGCCTGGAAGAACTTGATTTGCGGAACACCAACATCAAAGCCCTGCCCGCTGAAATTGTATCTCTGCGCAAATTGAGTTACTTCGGGCTGCCCATGCTGGACACAGAAACTTTCGAGAAACTGAAGCATCGGTTCCCAAACACTCGGTTGGTGAGGATTTAATGCAGGCGCTGGATGCGTTTGTGATATTTGCCCTTGCTCCAGGTTGCTGAGCCGGTAACGGAATATTTAAGCCTTCCTTTTTCATCCAGCAGATAGGTGCTTGGAATACTGTAGATACCCAGGCGGGCAAGCTGTTTATGCACTTTGATGAAAAGGAAGGGATAGCCATTTTCGGCTGCAAACTGCTTTATTACAGGCAGCTGCTCATCGCTGATGGCAACGATGGTGATAAAACTGTCGGGCAGTGCGGTGAGGGTTTGGCTGAGGTCTTCCAATTCATCCAGGCAAGGGCGGCACCATGTGGCCCAAAAAGTGACCAGTATGGGCTGGCCCTGCATATTCCTCAGCTCGAAAGGTTGCCCATCCAGAGTAGTCAGGGGCAGGTTGTCTAAATCAATTTTATAGGCAGGCTGTGCATCGGCGCACAAGGTGGCCGCCAATGCCATCATCATCAGAAGGCTATTCAGCCTGTACTGTTTCTTCAGACCAAAAATCCTGCGCCTCATAAAGCAAAGCCACCTGGCGCACCACCCATTCATCAATTTGTTCCAATAATTCATCCGATATCTGAAAAGCCTGTGCCATTTCAGCAATGAATGCTTTTTCCTGCACATGATATTCCATGTTGGCATAACCGAGGCCTTGCATTTCAATCAGCGCCTGAATGCGTGATGCGCGGCTTTTGAACATCGAATATAACTCTGCCCGTGATTTTGTGCCTTCAGGGTAGCCATTTTCCAGGCCCATCTCGGCCTTCATTACATGGATAAGCCGCTCTTCCTCATGGCTGAGTGCCCCATCGACGATGATGAATTCTTTTGCAAGGGTGAGAAAGGCTTTTTTTTCTTCAGAGGTCAGTTCATGCAGGAACATGTGAGATATATCAGGTTTATGGTTTGGTTGAAATGATTGCCGAAACAACAAGGCACTGCCAAGCAGGTTCGGGCTGGGCATTCTGCCAGTTCTGGTGATAAAAAAGAAGGGTTGGCAATGTTCATATGGGTGCATTTTTCAACCCATTGCAGCAAAGTGGGTTAGAATGTCAGGATGAATTTGAGGCCAGGAAGAGCGCGAAACAAAGGCGGACGCATGGTAATGGGCATTATTCTGCTTACCGTTGCTGCCATTGTGTTTGCCGCAATGCATTACCTGAAAGGGCAGATTGAAACTACACAGCAGACAAACCCCGTTGACCCGCTTGAAGGCTATGTGGAAATAACACCAGCTGAGTACAGAACGAAGAGGGCCCCCAAGCCGGCGAATGACACCTATCGGCATCAGCTTGCTGATTCAGCCATTGAATTTGCGTTGTCGCTGATTGGCTCACCGTATGTTTGGGCAGGGCGTGAACCATCGGGTTTCGACTGCTCAGGTTTCACCCACTTTGTTTATGCGCATGTGGGGGTTTATGTATGCCCCGCCTCGGCAGGGCTGGATACTGTGGGCATTGAAATTCCGCTGGAAGAAGCCGACAAAGGTGATTTAATTGTTTTTACAGGCACCAATGCGGCTGACAGAACTCCCGGGCACGTCGGCATGGTGATTTCAGATGCAAACGCTGATACTGTCAGTTTCATCCATTCTTCTTCTGCGCGTGACGTTTCGGGGGTAAAAATCAGCCAGGTGCAGGGTACAGGCTATGCCAAGCGATTTTTAAGCATTCGGCGAGTGCTGCCTGAATCGCCAACCATAAAATCTGCCGAGTAAAAGCCCAGAAAGCACAGCATCAAAATGCCCCACCTTTGCGCCGACATAAAATGGGAAATGAAATAAGCATCAAAACCGTACTGGACGCCCTGCGCCAAGTGGACGACCCCGACCTGAAAAAGGACATTGTGAGCCTGAAGATGGTGCGTGATTTGGTGGTTACCGATCAGGTGGTGAAATTTAGGCTGGTGCTCACCACGCCTGCCTGCCCATTGAAGGACATCATAAAAGCGGCATGTGTAAATGCCATTCATCATCTGGTTTCGAAGGATTTGGATGTGCAAATTGAATTGGATGCCGAGGTTACTGCCGCGCATAAATCAGCTGATGCGCTGGGGGGTGTAAAAAACTTGATTGCGGTACACAGCGGCAAAGGCGGCGTAGGCAAAAGCACAGTTGCTGTCAACCTTGCCATCGGGCTTGCCCAGAAAGGAGCCAAAGTGGGTTTGCTGGATGCCGACATCTATGGCCCAAGTGTACCGATGCTGATGGGTTTGCGGGGCCAAGCGCCCAGAACTGAGCAAATCGGCGAAAAACTGCGGCTCTATCCCATTG
>CBDTVD010000061.1:0-8128 GCA_965363965.1 uncultured bacterium | reverse complement strand
GGGAAGGGGGAGGTGGGGGTGGGGGATTTTTTCCTTTCCCGTCCTCCAATGCCGTCGGCTTTGCCGCTGGAGTCAGCCGCCAGAAAAACGGGGCGCAGAGTTTCCGGGCAACAAAGGCAGCCGAGGCGGCGTTAACTTTGATGCACCCCCCCTCTGCATAAAAAAAATAGAATCTCTGCCACCCCATCAGCCATGCCTATGCCCATTGCCACCCTGCGCCGACTGATTTTGCCCAGCCTGATGGGCCTTGCCCTGCTATTGCTGGGCGGATGCAGTGCCACCAGGGGCTGCAATTGCCCGCATTTCGGCCAAGCCAAACCAGCCCCAGAGGCACCCGCCGAATTCGCGCTGGCAGAGTAAATAAAAACCATCCTTTTCTCAATGGCTGGAAAAGCTGCACCAAACCCTGAAACCGAGGAAGGGCCAAAGCCCCTCACCATCAGGCAGGTGCACGCTCGCATTCAGCGCGCACTGATAACCGAGTTCGGCCATGCTCCCTTTTTGGTCGAGGGCACGGTGCTGACACTCGGGGTGAAAAAAAATCGATACGTCAATTTTAAACTGGCGGAGCTGGTGGGCGGCGCAGGCGAAAACGCCGCTGAACTGAATTGCTACATCTGGAGCCTGCACGATTACAACCGCATCTGCGCCAAACTGCTGGAGGAAACGGGATACCGGTTTGAGGAAAGCCTGCAGGCCGTGCTAAGCGTGCGATTGACCTATCACCCGACGTGGGGCATCAGCTTGGAGGTGAGCGACATTGATACTCGGCGCACCCTGGGTAATCAGCTGGCGCAAAAGCAGCGCACACTCAACAGGCTGCAGGCCGACCCCCGATGTGCCAGCAATAGGCGGGCAGTGCTGCCGCTTGTTCCCCAGCGCATCGCGGTAATCAGTGCACAGGATGCCCGCGGATATGAGGATTTTGCGGCCACAATCACTCGAAATTCAGGTGGTTATCAGTTTCACAGCGTGCTGTTCCCTGTAACGCTTCAGGGGGCACGGGCAGCACAGACCATCCGGACAGCCATTGTGCAGATTTACAGAGCATCGCGCCCTTTTGATGCCATTGCGCTGGTGCGCGGCGGCGGAAATGAAACCAGCCTGATGTGCTTCGACAGTTTTGAAGTTGCCGAGGCGGTCGGGCGATGCCCCATACCCATCATCGCAGGAATCGGACACACGAAAAACAGGACGGCCACTGATGAAGTGGCTTACCGCTCGGCCAAAACGCCGACGGAGGCTGGCCAGTTCTTTGTGGATTGCCTGGCCAAGTTTGAGGCCGACCTGAACCAGAGTTTGCTCGAAATCCGCGAGAGTGTCATCGGATACAGCAAGGCCATGACACGTGAAATGGATGGTACATTCAGGGACATCCAGTCCAGCAGGCGAGCCATCGAGGGCCGTGCCCAGGAACTCCAGATGCTCACCTATGGCCTGGGCCGCAGTGTTGACAGGAGAATGTCGGCAGAGTTGTCGGTTGTCGGCGGGCATCACGCTGCACTGACATTGATGGCCAAAGAACGGTTGGAAGCCGAGGAACGGACGCTCAATCACCATGCTGAGGGCATCCCCCTGCGCACCACGGCCCTGTGCCGAACCCATGAGCAGCACCTGGAGGGACTGAAAAAAATGACCTATCTGCTGGACCCCGAGCGTCTGCTGCAGAAAGGTTACGCCCTGATTCAGCGCAATGGCCGGACGATTAAATCAGCAGCCGAGCTCAGCCAGGGCGACCGCCTCACCCTTCGCCTGCATGATGGCAGCAGAGAGGCGGAAGTGAAAGAGTAAGTTATTCCTCCGCCGAAGACAGCGGCATTGCCCTGCCCCCCAGCTTACGCCACCTTCACCTCGACATCCGGAATCAAGCGCAGGCTCTGCATCAAATCGCCATTCACCGACACCCTGTTTTTGTGCGATGACAGGCTGACGGTGCGGCCATCCGCTTGAGACTGGAGCTCGAACTTCAGGGGCTTTTCGCCAGGGTGCTGTCCTATCACTCGGCTGAGTTCAAAAATAAGCCGCTCACTCACCGCTTCACTGGCAATCTTCAGGGTGAGGCTCTGCGCCCGGCTGCGATAAGCTTCGCCGAGGTGGACCACTTCATTGATCACCATTTCATTCATGTTCTCATTGCGATAACTCCGCTTCATCCCGATGCGCAGCAGCACAGGCGTATCCTGCTGCAGCAGTGCGCCGAACTTGCGGAATTGCTCGCTGAAGAGCTGATGGTCTAATGTAGTTTCATAATCCTCCAGTGTTACTACGCCGAAATCCTCGCCGCGCTTGTTTTTGCGCACGCTGCATTTGCTGATGAAGGCAGCGGCCCACATTTCCTTCTCAGGTGTCAGCGATTCAATGTCGGCCAGTGTGCCGCGTGCAAGGTCCTTGATTTCATGGCGATACTCATCAAGTGGGTGACCGCTGATGAAGAAGCCCACCACTTCCCGTTCATGCTTCAGTTTTTGGGCGATGCTCCATCGGGGCCCTTCGGCGAGTTTTGGCAGCACATCGGCACCATCTCCTCCGCCGCCGAAAAGGCTGAACTGGTGTTTGGCTTCCTGCTTTTGGGCAGCATACTTCAGCACTTTTTCCAGCTGAATGTAATCGTCTGCATCTTTTTGGAAAAACTGTGCCCTGTGCAGGTCAGCGAACCCATCAAAGGCACCCGCGAAAATCAGGCTCTCGAATGTTTTGCGGGTTACTTTCCGCAGGTCGGTGCGGCAGGCAAAATCAAAGATATTTCGATAGGCACCACCGGTTTTTCTTTCATCAATGATGCTTTGCACAGCCAGCTCGCCGGCCCCTTTGATGGCCCCGAGCCCAAAGCGTACGTCGCCCCTGGCGTTTACGCTGAACAGTACGCCGCTTTCATTAACATCGGGGCCCAGCACGCTCAGGCCCATTCGGCGGCACTCATCCATAAAAACCGTTATTTTGTCCATTGTGCCCATGGCATTGCTCAGCACGGCGGCCATGTATTCGGCAGGGTAATGCGCCTTCAGGTAGGCCGTCTGAAAAGCCAGCAGACTGTAAGCGGCGGCATGGCTGCGGTTGAAGCCGTACATCGCAAACCGTTCCATCACATCAAAAACCTCATTGGCTTTTTTGGCATCTATGCCGTGCAGCTGCCCTGCGCCAGCCACAAAACGCTCGCGCTCTTTGGCCATTTTGGCCATGTCCTTTTTGCCCATTGCCCGCCTGAGCAAATCAGCACCGCCGAGCGAATATCCGGCGATGATTTGCGCTGTCTGCATAATCTGCTCCTGATATACCATGATGCCATAAGTGGGTTTCAGGATTCCCTCCAGCAGCGGATGCGGATACTCTATCGGTTCCCTGCCGTGCTTTCGGGCAATGAAACTGGGGATAAAGTCCATTGGCCCCGGGCGGAAAAGGGCGTTCATGGCAATCAGGTCTTCGATGCTGGTGGGCTTTAATTCCGAGAGTGATTTGCGCATCCCCTCGCTCTCAAACTGGAAGGTAGCCACGGTGGCACCGCGCTGATACAGGTCGAAGGTTTTGGGGTCATCCAGCGGCAGGTTGTCCAGGTCAATGTCCACGCCGTGCCTTTCCTTCACCAGTTGGCAGGCATCGCGCAAAATGCTGAGGGTTTTCAGGCCCAGGAAGTCCATTTTCAGCATCCCCGCACTTTCAATGTACCGTCCATCCCATTGGGTTACCAGCAGTTCGCTTTCCTTTGATTTGGCCACGGGGATGCAGTCGATGATGGGCATTGGGGCGATGATTACGCCTGCGGCGTGGATGCCGCTGTTGCGCATGTTGCCCTCGAGCTTTTCGGCCAGGTGAAGCACTTCGCTTTGCGTACCTTCCGATTGATAGACCGCCTTCAGTTCTGGCACGCGGTCAATGGCCTCTTTCAGGGTGACCCCCACAGGCCGGTCGGGCACCAGTTTAGCGAGGTAGTTGCTGTCGGCCAGGGGCAGGTTCATCACTCGCGCTACATCTTTGATGCTGCTTCTGGCGGCCATGCTGCCAAAGGTGATGATTTGGGCCCCCTGCTGCTCGCCATATTTATTGACGACATAATTGATCACTTTCTGCCTGCCCTCATCATCAAAGTCAATGTCTATATCGGGCATGCTTACCCGCTCGGGATTCAGGAATCGCTCAAACAGCAGGCTGTATTTCAGCGGGTCGATATTGGTGATGCCGATGCAATAGGCCACGGCACTGCCTGCTGCCGACCCCCTGCCGGGCCCTACCCATACGCCGAGGTTTCGGCCCGTCTGGATGAAATCCTGCACAATCAGGAAGTAGCCCTCGAAGCCCATTTTTCCGATGACTTCGAGTTCAAAATTCAATCGCTCCTCAATTTCAGCGGTGGGGCTGCCGTATCGGCGCTGTGCGCCCTGCAAGGTGAGGTGACGGAGGTATTCAATCTGAGTGCTGAAGCCTGGGGGCAGGGCATAGTTGGGCAGCATTACATCGCGCTTCAGGTCGAGTGTGTCAACCTTGTCGGCTATTTCCCCGGTATTATCGAGTGCCTGGGGCAGGTCGGCAAACAGGCTTGCCATTTCAGCCGCCGATTTAAAGTAAAACTGATTGTTGGGAAACCCGAACCGCTTGCCTTTCTCATCGCCCACTGGTGTAGATTGAAACTCGCCAGTGTTGACGCATAGCAGGATATCATGGGCCAGGTAATCCTCGACATCTACATAATGGCTGTCATTGGTGCAGATGATTTTGACATCGTGGCGCTTGGCAAAGTCCAAAAGCTTGGCATTCACAGTGTCCTGCAGCCGCTTGATTTCCTGGTTATGCGGATTTGCGGGTGCCTGGGGGTCATAATGCCGCTGCAGTTCGATGTAAAAGTCGTCGCCGAACAAATCAAGCCACCATTTCAGCTGGGTCTCGGCCTCCGCCAGGTCACCTTTTATAATCAGCTGGGGCACCTCGGCACCAATACAGCAGCTGGTGGCAATCAATCCCTGATGGTGTTTGGCAATCAGTTCTTTGTCAATCCTGGGCCATTTGCTGTAGAGGCCCTCCATGTAACCGAGGCTGCATAATCGGCTGAGGTTTTTGTATCCCTCGGCGTTTTTGGCCAGCAGCAGCTGGTGATATCGCTGGTCGGGCTGATCTTTGGTAAACTGCTTGGCATGCCGGTCTTTCACCAGGTAAAACTCGCAGCCGATGATGGGTTTTATTCCCGCTTTGGCAGCCTCGGCCACAAAACTGAACACACCGAACATATTGCCATGGTCAGTAATGGCGAGTGCCCGCTGCCCGTCAGCCTTGGCTTTTTTCACCAGCGTGGGGATGTGTGCAGCCCCATCAAGCAGGCTGTATTGGGTATGGACGTGGAGGTGGCTGAACTCAGGCATGGCAATGGAACTGCAAAGGTCGGGGGCAGGGGGGCGATGGTGAGCAGTACCCAACGGCGCATTTCCCCTCTGCCTGGCCCCGATTTACCTTTGCGGCTGCAACCCAGCAGCACAGCAGATGGCCAGGCTCGATTTCAGCGAAACTTCAACGGCATTTGCCTATAAATCAACTGCCGACCTGCGGAAGGCTCAGTGGATGTTCCGAATGCTGGATTCGAGCATTGGCCGGTTCGGGCAAAAGGCCATGCAGGTGGCCCTCAAGCTTGGCCTGCCCATCAAGCCGATAGTCAAGGCGACACTCTATAGCCAGTTTGTCGGCGGCGAAACACTCGAAAGCTGCAAGCGGACCATCGAAAAACTGGCTATTTATAAGGTAAAAAGCCTGCTGGATTACAGCGTCGAGGGCGAAGAAAGCGAGGCCGCGTTTGAGAAAGCGACTGCCGAACTGCTGCGCAACATTTCGTTTGCTGGCAGCCACCCCGATGTGCCCTTCAGCGTATTCAAGGTTACCGCACTTGCACCCACTGCCCTGCTGCAGCGGGTGAGCGAGGGCAAAGGGCTGAACGCCGCGGCCAAAGACGCATGGCTGAGGGTGGAGGAGCGCGTTGAAAAACTCTGCTCCCTGGCCGAGCAGCTGAACGTGCCGCTGATGTTTGATGCCGAGGAGACCTGGATTCAGCCTGCCATTGATGGGCTGGCACTGCGCATGATGCGGGCCCACAACCAGCAAGCTGCCATCGTCATCAATACCTATCAGCTCTACATCAGGGGCAAGGCACTGACCATGGAAAAGGACATGGATGCCATCACTGCGGAGGGGCTGTTTTTCGGGGCTAAACTCGTCAGGGGGGCATACATGGAAAAAGAGCGTGCCCGCGCCGAGGATAAAGAGTATCCCAGCCCGATAAACACCAGCAAACCCGACACCGACGAGGAATATGACCGCGCCGTGCGGGTCGCCATCGAGGGGCTGCCCAAAGCGCGCATTGTCATCGGCACCCATAATGAGGAAAGCTGTCGCCTTGCCGCCACCGAGTGCCTCCGGAGGGGATATCCGCTCAACCACCCCCACCTGTGGTTCAGCCAGCTGCTGGGCATGAGCGACAATATCAGTTTCAACCTTGCCGCCGAAGGGGCCAATGTGGTGAAATACGTGCCATATGGCCCTGTGCGCAGTGTAACCCCCTACCTTATCAGGCGGGCGCAGGAAAACACCAGTGTCGGCGGGCAAACCAATCGGGAACTGGCCCTGATTGAAAAGGAACTGCTGCGCAGGGCGGGATAAAAGGGCATTTATGCTGGCAGGGCAATCGCCGAGGGGGGGGGAAGTCTTCACGCCCCCTGCGGCTTGCAATTTGGAATGGATATATGGAATCATCCCAAAGAAATCTTGTAATTTTGCCCCTGCAATGCGCAATGCCAGCCTGAAAGCATGGGCAGGCCTGCGCAAGGCGAAAAAAATACCATGGGCTGGTTTGCCAATACCTTTTCGTTTTCAGTCGGGCGCAAGCTGCTGATGTCCCTCACGGGGCTGTTTATTGCCTTTTTCCTCATCATCCACCTCAGCGGCAACTTTATGCTGTTTGCCAACGATGGGGGCAAGATGTTCAACAGCTATGCGTATTTTATGACGCACCACATCGTCTTCAGCAAAATCATCAAACTGATTGAGATACTGCTGCTGGCGGCCTTTTTGGTCCACATCATTGATGGGATAGCCCTGTGGCTGAAAAACCGCAAGGCCCGTGCAGTGAACTACCGGAGCATGGGGCGCCCTAAAGGCATATCGCCGCTGGGCCGGCTGATGATTGTCAGCGGCCTGCTGATGCTGCTTTTCCTGATCATCCACCTGGCGAATTTTTTTGTGCCCTATCACGTAACCGGCGCAATCGGGCGCACAGAACTTTATGACCATGTGGCAGCGGCCTTTGCCCGCCCGTGGTACAGCATCCTGTATATAGTGTGCATGTTTGCCCTGGCAGCCCACCTGCACCACGGTGTGCGCAGCGGCTTTCAGACAATCGGCCTGCGCCACCCCAAGTACTGGCCCCTGATAAAGGGCATCGGATACTTTTTTGCCTATTTTGTATCGGCCGGTTTTGCCGCCATGCCACTCTATTTTCTGCTGAAAGCACTCGCATAACCATCGCGCGGGCAAGCATCACCATCATCTGAATTTTTAGCATTGCAAAACATACAATCTGACCCTCGGCTGGATGCCAAAATTCCTGCTGGCCCGCTCGCGGAAAAATGGCAGAACCATCAGGCGAGTGTAAAACTGGTCAACCCAGCCAACAAGCGCAAACTCGACGTGATTGTGGTGGGCACGGGCCTGGCAGGCGGTGCCGCAGCAGCCACACTGGCCGAGCTGGGATATAACGTAAAAAGTTTCTGCTTTCACGATTCTGCCCGCCGCGCCCACAGCGTAGCGGCACAGGGCGGCATCAATGCTGCAAAAAATTATCGAAATGATGGCGACAGCATCTATCGCCTTTTTTATGACACCATCAAGGGCGGCGACTTCCGTGCCCGTGAGGCCAACGTCTATCGCCTGGCTGAAGTCAGCCTGAAAATAATAGACCAGGCAGTGGCGCAGGGTGTGCCCTTTGCCCGTGAATACGGGGGCCTGCTGGATAATCGTTCATTCGGCGGGGCGCAGGTCAGTCGCACCTTTTATGCGCGGGGCCAGACAGGGCAGCAATTGCTCTACGGGGCAGTCAGCGCCCTCAATCGCCAGGTGGGGCTTGGCAAGGTCAAACTCCACACCCGCCATGAAATGC
>CBDTVD010000060.1:0-8162 GCA_965363965.1 uncultured bacterium | reverse complement strand
CCGCCTGTGAATGGTGAAGGTTCTCCACATCACCTTCATGTATCCAGCACCCCATCGGCCGAATCATGGGGTGGCAATTGAAGAATGGATTGAAACCCTGGCTGACGCGCGGCCAGACATTAATAACCAAATACTAAAAACTACCTATGGCTTGCAAGGGGAGCCCTATACATGGAAGGGGAGGGCAGTAGATATCCTGCGAATCTCCTCATTCATAAAATTGATACAGCAAGTGCCCAGGCTGCCAGAATTTTCCAAGCCCGATTTCATTCATTATCATAACCTTTTCCCGGGCATCCTGCTTCAAAAATCAGCATGGCTGAAATCCATTCCTTATAACGTTTCACTCAGGGCCAGCTGCCTGCATACTGTCCGCTGGCTTAGGCAAAAACAAGCCGTCCGTCATTTTTTGGCCAATGCTAATTGCATAACATCCCCTGCACCTAACCACGCAAAATCCATTTTCAGGCATCTGAAAATTGATCCCCCAAATTTTTTTGCAGTCCCAAATTGGAAAGCCGATACGTGGGCAATGGGTGCCACTTCGCCAACCAATTCCCCAATCAAATCCATTCTTATTCCCGCACACTCTGAGCCCAGGAAAAGGATTCCTCAAACAATCAGCAGCATGTTGCGGGCTGACCCAACACTTTCAATCACCGTGGCAGGCTCTGGCGAACTGGATTGGATGTCCAAGTTAAACTCTGAAAATGTCCGACATATGGGCCACCTTTCCCCTTCAGATTTAAAGGCGGCTATAGATAAGCACGATTGCACCGCAGTGCTGGCGAAAGTGGAAACCTTCGGGCTGGTTTATGCTGAAGCTGTTTTGCGCAATCGTCCAGTTCTATATGGTTCACAATCAGGTTTTGCCAGTTTTGATACTCAGCGTCAATTCGGTGTGCCGATTGCTGACCTGAAGAACATTAATGAAATTAAGCGCGCCCTTACCCAATTGCCCAACATCGCACAGAATATTACCAACGCTGACAAGGCAATTTTTCTGCGCAGTTACTGGGCCAGTAAAATAGGCGAGTTTTACCCGGCTTAGTCCAGCGTTATGAGGATATTGTACATACACCAGCATTATCGCACTGCTGAAGATTGGGGCTCGATGCGCCCTGAAATTTTAAGCAGGGCATTGCAGGGAGCCGGGCATTCTGTCACCTTGATGCATGGCGGCGAAACTTCCTCCTCAACTGTTGATGGCTGGGGCAGGAGGGTTGTTTCAATTAAATCACCCTACCATCAAGGGATGGGCACCATTCGGCGCATGACCTCTTTTTTCAGGTTTGCCTTCGGGGCTGTAAAAGCGGGCAGAAAATGCAAAGCGGATTTAATTTACGCTTCCTCTACGCCGCTCACGGTTGGCATTATCGCACTTGCTTTAAAGAAAATGACAGGTATGCCATATATTTTCGAGGTTCGGGACGTTTGGCCAGAAGTTCCGTTCTCATTGGGCTACCTGCGCCCCCAACTGCTGCGAAAACTCATCGTTTCGCTCACTCAGTCAATTTATCGAAATGCCGCCGATATGGTCTTTCTTTCCCCGCAAGCACAGGAAATGGTTTGTAAATTATACAGGGTAAGAAAATGGAGCTTACTCAGCAATTTTTCGCAGACTGATCTATTCCAACCCACTCCACTGGGTAGTGCAAAGCGAATAGTTTATTTCGGTTCTATGGGTGTGGCCAATGGCCTCGATGCACTTTTGCTCCTTGCAGCCGAATGTCAATTGAGCCGAATTGAAGTTCAGTTTGAATTATACGGCGACGGATCAGAGAGGAGTGCTCTTGAAGAGAGGGCGCGCCGGATGGGCTTGACGAATCTTGTTTTTTTCGGCCCAATTGCAAAAAAACAATTACCGGAAAAACTCAAAGGAGCCTGGGCAAGCTATGTAAGTTTTCTGCCCGACCCTTGGCTGGAGACCTGCAGCCCTAACAAATTTTACGACTCACTTGCGCTGGGGCTTCCCATTTTTCTGAATGTAAAAGGGTGGATGAAAGAATTGATTGGCAAGGAGAATTGCGGAATTTATTGCGACCCTGCCAACCCAACTGCCACTGCCGATCAAATTAAAGAATTAATGGAGGATGAAGCCCGGAGAAACGAGATGGCCACAAATTCCCGGCTGCTTGCGGTGAAACACTTCTCGAGCTCAGTAATCAGCAGCCGATTGATGGCTATGATGGCTGATTGGCAAGCAGCCGGAGGCTATCCCCAATAAGGGCAGGGCCAGAATAAATAAATCCAGTATAAAGCTCGACCAGGCTCGCACCTGCTTCGATTTTATTTCTGATGTCTTGAGGTTCCATTACTCCGCCTGACCCTATGTAAGTTAAGCCCGGGAATTCCTTAGCAACAGCTTTCAATAAGCTGTTTGAAATTGAGTTGATTGGTTCACCACTCAATCCACCTGCTCCTGCCGTTAAAAGGTCGGCCTGAGAATTTTTGGCCAGTTTGTGCTGGATGCTGGTGTTGCTGATGACCATGCCCTCAAATCCGTGGGTTTGAATAAGTTGAGCGACTCCATAGGCATCATCAATGCTCATATCCGGCGCAATTTTAACATATATCGGCTGCCCGTTTTTTTTCCGGTTTGCCAATTCTTCAACAATGGGCTTAAGGCCAGCCAAATTCTGCAGATCTCTCAGCCCGGGGGTGTTGGGGGAGCTGACATTAACAACAAAAAACTCAGCAAGGTGAGCAAATGCATCAAATCCTTTGACGTAATCAAGGCTCGCCTGCTGGTTCGGGGTCTGTTTGTTTTTGCCGATATTCACTCCAATTGGAATTTGAAGTTTGGGCTTCACTTTTTCCAGCCGCTGAGCAATTATCTCAGCCCCATCGTTATTAAAACCCATTCTATTCAGCAGGGCAGAGTCTTTTTTAAGTCGGAACAATCTGGGTTTGGGGTTGCCAGCTTGTGGCAAGGGAGTTACCGTGCCGATTTCAGCAAAACTGAACCCGAGGTTCTGCAGAATGGGCAGATAAAGAGCATTTTTATCAAACCCAGCGGCCAAACCGATTGGGTGGTGATAGCTTATTCCATCGACGCTGAGAGGAAGGGCAATTTTATTCCCCGCAGCAGCAAGCCAAGTCAGGCCAGGCACTTTTAGCATTTGCATGGTTAATTGATGTGCCTGCTCAGCTGGAACCTGAAAAAGCAGCGACCTGACTGCTTTGTAAAGCCCCCTACTTACCACTCTGGTAACCGAGCAATTTGTCGAGCGTGTTCACCGCCACAGCATGATATCTGGGCCGCGCCAGTCTGTAAGTTTCTCTGGCTTTTTCTTCGGATGAAGCATTTGCCAGCATCGCCTTATAGATGGGGACCAGAAATTTTCGACGGCCAACATTCTGTAAAAAAGATTCAGCAGCCTCAACAGCGGGGGAGTAGCCGCGTTTAATGCCAGCCTCCAGCCACGCTGCCAGCACCTCATTGTTACCGCTCTGGGTAAAATTGAACTCAGCATCCATTCTTGCCAATTCTTCCAGGCTAACGGTGCTGTCCACCTGACGGACAAAGTGCAGCCATTCATGTGCCGACCACTGTTTTGCCAAGGCCTTATTAAACCCACTTCCGGTGCGGAACTGCTTGAATGCTGACTCTACTGTTCTGAATCTTGAAGAATTTGGTTTCGGCAGTTCATCCGGCAAGCCAGGCTGATAAATCCAATTCTGAACCACTGACATCTGGAGTTCCACACCCTGCTCTTCAGCAAATTCTTGCAGATATCCCAAAAAGCCCTCGGTAGTGGTGGATTTGAAACTCTGGCTGCTGAAATATTCTGTGATGAAAGCGTCCCAGTCTTTCCGCCCGAATTGATTTTCGAGGTATTTCAGCAGGAAATATCCTTTTTCATATGCGATATCCGTCATCCCGTCGTCCGGATTCCTGCCTTCCAGCTCCAGTTTCAACCTGGTGTCGGGGCTGGTTGCACCCAATTCTTCTACGGTGTTTTTTACATCATCATACCCAATCTCGGCCAGCATTTCTGCGTAATCGGCACCATAGATATGCTCCATGATTCTGCGCTCAAAATACACGGTAAAGCCTTCATTCAGCCAGAAGTCATTCCAGGTTTTGTTGGTCACCAAATTTCCTGACCACGAGTGTGCAAGTTCATGAGCCACCAAGCTGGTCAGGCTCCTGTCGCCAGCAATAATGGTGGGTGTAGCAAATGTGAGTTCTGGATTCTCCATGCCGCCGAACGGGAAACTGGGGGGCAGCACCAGCAGATCATACCTCCCCCACCGATAGGGGCCGTATAATTCCTCAGCACTCGTAAGCATTTTCTCCACATCATGAAATTCATATGCAGATTTGCCCAGCAACTCAGGTTCCGAATATACTCCTGTCCTTTCCCCCAAAGATTGAAATTCCAAATGTCCCACGGCAAGTGCCATCAAATAACTTGGGATTTTATTGGGCTGCTTGAAAGTGTATTTTCCGTCTGCAGAAATAGTTTGCGGGTTGGTGGCGCTCATTAGGGCCAGCATTCCCTTTGGTACGCTTACTTCAGCATTATAACTGAACCTGTTTCCGGGCGCGTCCTGGCATGGGAGCCATGTGCGGGCCAATATGGCCTCAGATTGCGTAAACAGAAAGGGATACTTACCGCCCAGGGTCTGGGCTTTCGTAAGCCACTGCAAAGCCTCTGCATCTTTTCCAGTTCTGTAAGTGATGGTTACCTGTGAGTCGCGGTCAGAAATGGGGATGGTCAAACTCTGCCCAAGTATGGGATCTTCCTTTCCCAGCGCAAACTCAATTTCATCTTCTGCGTTTGATGAAATATGGTCTATGATCAGGCCCTTCACATCGAAAATCACTTCATTGGCCCCTGCAGATTTTTCCAGTTTCCACACTGCCACTCCCGAAATTTGCGCTGAATCGAAATCAACTTTTAAGCGAAGGTCAAGGTGGCTGACACCAGCGATGTCAGGACGAGAATAGGAATGCGGATCTTTCATTGTTTTTATTTCGCTGAGGTCGGCCTCAGTACCAGTGGGCTGGCTTTGGCAAGAAACCGCCAACGCTGCCACAATTATTGCCAAGAAGCGATACATCTGCACTTCAAAACTACCTAACAGCCAATCGTCAACCCCAATAACCATGGCAGGCATATCAATTCCACTTGCTGAACGCATGCGCCCAAAATCGCTGGAGGAGTTTGTTGGTCAGGCTCATTTGGTAGGGCCCAGCGGAGTTTTGGTCGGCGCAATCAAAGCAGGCAACCTCCCCTCTATGATACTCTGGGGCCCGCCAGGCGTGGGCAAAACCACCCTCGCCAACTTGATAGCAGATAGTACACAACGCCGATTTGTCAGCCTGTCAGCCATTGATGCAGGCATCAGGGAATTGCGTGCTGTCATAGAGCAGGCAAAGAGTTTTGGGCCCACTTTGCTTTTTATCGACGAAATCCATAGATTCAATAAAACTCAGCAGGATGCACTGCTTCAGGCAGTAGAAAAAGGGACCCTGACACTGGTGGGTGCAACAACTGAAAATCCATCGTTTGAAGTAAATGCTGCCCTGCTTTCACGTTGCCAAGTTTATGTACTGAAAGAACTCGAGCGGAAAGAATTGGATGAAATTCTGCGGCATGCAGTTCAAAACGATTCTTTGCTGGCAGCACTAAACATTACCCTAAAGGAAACTGATGCACTAATTGACTACGCTGGCGGTGATGCCCGCAGGCTTTTGAATGCGCTTGAACTCACAGCGGACAACCTGCCAGCATCATCAGGTGAATTAGTTGTCACCAACACTGCTGCAAGTGAGGTATTGGGCCGAAGAGCAAGCCGGTATGACAAGGGCGGAGATCAGCATTATGATCTGATATCAGCTTTTATCAAGAGCCTGAAAGGAAGCGACCCCAATGCAGCCCTTTACTGGATGGCCAGAATGCTGGACGGCGGCGAGCAGCCCGAGTTTATTGCAAGGCGAATTTTAGTCGCCAGCAGTGAAGAAGTAGGCAACGCTAACCCCAATGCGCTGCTGCTTGCCAATGCTGCCTTTGATGCCGTTAAAAAAATTGGCCTGCCTGAGGCGCGAATAATTTTAGCCCAGGCTGTTACTTACATCGCCAGTTCGCCAAAAAGCAATGCCAGCTATGTGGCCATCAATCAGGCAATGGATGCCTCCAGAAGATTTGGCGATTTGCCTGTGCCCATCCATCTGCGGAATGCCCCAACCAAACTGATGAAAAATCAAGGTTATGGCAAGGACTACAAGTACGCCCATGCATTCGAAGGCAATTTTGTCCACCAGGAATATTTGCCCGAGAATCTTTCAGGGACAAAATTCTATGACCCCGGCTCATCACAGCGAGAACAGGAAATTCGCCGTTGGCTGAAAGATAAATGGCAGGCCAAATACGACTATTGATGACATTTGATTGGAGCAATTCGCGCTGTTTACCCGTTAGTTTGCCGGCATGAGTTTTCAATTAACCAGCACTTACCAGCCCAAAGGCGACCAGCCCCAAGCAATTGATGCCCTCGTCAGGGGCCTTAATGATGGCGAAAAGCATCAGGTGCTGCTGGGAGTAACAGGGTCGGGTAAAACATTTACCATGGCGAACGTCATCCAGCAGGTGCAGCGGCCTACCCTGGTGCTGACCCATAACAAGACCCTGGTGGCTCAGCTTTATGGCGAGTTTCGTCAGTTTTTTCCCAATAATTCCGTTGAGTATTTTGTGTCATACTACGATTATTATCAGCCTGAGGCCTACTTGCCCTCGGCTGATAAGTACATTGAGAAAGACCTTAATATCAACCAGCAGATAGAAAAGCTCAGGCTGCGCACCACCACAAGCCTCCTCTCGGGCCGGAGAGACGTGATAGTGGTCGCCTCGGTTTCGTGCATCTATGGAATGGGCAACCCTACCAGTTTCAGGGAATCGGTCATCCGGCTTGAAAAAGGCAAAGAATACACTCGAAATAAACTGCTGCACAAACTGGTGGCGAGCCTTTATAGCCGCACCACAGCCATGTTTTCTGCGGGCACCTTCCGCGTGCAGGGAGACACGGTGGATGTTTTCCCACCATATTTAGAGTATGCTTATCGAATTTCATTCTGGGGAGATGACATTGAGGAACTAAGCCTGATTGATGCAGACAGCGGCAGAAAGCTGCAGCCTGCAGACCAGCTGACCATTTTTCCAGCAAATCTGTTTGTTACTCCGCCCGATGTGGTCAAGGTAGCCATACGTGAGATTCAGGATGACCTCACAGGCCAAGTTGATTACTTCAACTCACTTGGCAAGTACATCGAGGCTACACGGCTTGATGAGCGGGTCAATTTTGATCTGGAGATGATTCGGGAATTGGGATTCTGCAGCGGAATTGAAAATTATTCGCGTTATTTCGACAGGCGGCAATCCGGTCAGCGGCCGTTTTGCCTTTTAGATTATTTCCCTGATGACTTTATCATGTTTCTGGATGAAAGCCATCAGACAGTGCCGCAAGTGCGGGGGATGTTTGCAGGCGACAGAGCCCGAAAAACCGTTCTGGTAGAATATGGCTTCCGCTTGCCAGCCGCAATTGACAACCGGCCCCTGATGTTCAGCGAGTTCGAAGGATTGATTAATCAGATTATTTATGTCTCTGCTACTCCTGCAGATTTTGAACTTCAGCAGTCGGAAGGAATTGTAGTCGAGCAGCTTATTCGGCCCACCGGACTGCTTGACCCTGTTATAGAGGTGAGACCTTCCACCAATCAGATTGATGACCTGCTTGAAGAAATACAAATAAGAGTGGAAATGGGCGACCGGGTGCTGGTTACTACTCTAACCAAAAGAATGAGCGAAGAGCTGACGAAGTATTTGGCCAAGTTTGGAATAAAGGTTAAGTATCTGCACAGTGAGGTGGTAACCCTGGAGCGAGTTGAAATTCTGCGAGATTTGAGGCTTGGCCTCTTTGATGTGTTAGTAGGGGTTAACTTATTAAGAGAGGGGCTCGACCTCCCTGAAGTTTCATTGGTCGCGATTTTGGATGCTGATAAGGAAGGGTTTCTGCGCAGCAACACCTCGCTCACGCAAACCGTTGGCCGCGCAGCCCGTAATGTTAATGGCAAGGTGATTATGTATGCTGACAAGATAACAGAATCCATGAAAAGAACAATTGATGAAACAAATCGGAGGAGGGAACGGCAATTG
>CBDTVD010000059.1:0-8332 GCA_965363965.1 uncultured bacterium | reverse complement strand
ATATGCTGCCAGGTTCCCCCATCTGGGCGAACTGCATGGCAAAATCGCGTGATTCCTCGGGGGCATCGCCCATTTTTTCTTCTAATTGTGCGTTGTAATTCTCGGCAACGGCAGGGTCAACCTTGGCATAGATGAAGCCCGCAGCACCGCCTATGGCCAGGCTGATGAGCGTTACTGTCATTCCCACCCCGAACGCTTTGCCGAATTTGATGTATCCGCCCTGGTTTTCCCGCGACTCTTTAATGCCCAGTACAATGAACAGTATCCAAGCCGCGAGAGAAACAATGCCCATTAGGGTTTGGATATCGGGCATCATATAAGTAACGATAGTCAGCACAGCTGACACCAGGCCTGCAATCAGGCCCCATTTTGTTCCTGCGTTTTTCATTTATTGTTTAAAGTGTTGGATTATTGATTTTTGATCGGGGGCGAAGGTATACACCGCGACGCGATAAAATGCAAGGCCTGGGCATGATTATGCAGGCTGGTGCACCCTCCCCCTCGCCACAAAGATGGCAACTGCCGCCGCGATGTAGAAATTGGCGAAGAGGCCCCATAGCACATTGCCGAAAAAAATAAGCAGGTAATAGCGATAACCCAATGTGGTAGGCGGCACAGTCAATGCCTTGTATGCAAGCAAGAGCAGCGCATCAACTGATAGGGCAGTGCCCAGTGCTGCAAAAGCAATCACCTCTCGGCGGAGGATGCTCAGCCTGGGTTCAGCGTTGCGAGTGCTCAGCAGGCTGAAGACTATTGCCCCTATGATGGCCAGCTTTCTGACAACCCAGATGGCAGCTTTCGCATATTCAGGGGGCAGGTCAGCCGCCTCAATCGCCGATTTGGCACCAAAAAGCAGAAAACCCGCAATCATGGCAGGCTTCAGATAGGCCAGCATGGGGGCGAAAATAGGGCCTGCTCAATCCTTGTCGAGTGGCTCCGTTTCAATCTGCCCTTCAAAAATCAGGGGAGCTATCAGAAAACTGCCCAGACGCAAAGCCAGCATTGCCTGCCGATAAATTGAAAACTGGATGCTCGATTTGAACTCAATTGAAAAAGCTGATGCATCATCCAAAGCTATCCGATTGAAAGGCCAGCTGCTGCCCCTGGCATGGCCCGGCACCTTTCTGTGGAGCAGAGTATGAACAATGTGGCAAGTTTTCAATGGTTCATCAATGTTATGCGCAGCTTTGCCCTGGAGCGCCCCATTCAGCCACCGTACCTTTGCCGGCCCCTAAACTGGGATAACCCTATCTGCACCTGCCCTGCAGGCTGCACAGCAACCGTTTAAAACTTATCATTTTGGATATCACCATTCAAGAACTGGGCGGCAACGATGCCATTGCCCATGTCAGCATCAGCGCCGCTGATTACAGCGGGCCCCTGAACAAAGAACTGAAGCGTTATCAGGGCCAGGCCCGCATCCCAGGTTTCAGGCCCGGAAAAGCCCCAATGGGAATGATTAAAAAAATGGTCGAGCGCGACATTAAGCCCGACCTGGTGCTGCGCGAAGTGGAGCGCGGCCTGATTGACCACCTCCGCACCAATGAAATCAACACCGTGCTGGGCCCGATACTGGATATCCCTGAAGGCATTGATTGGAGCAAAGATGACTTCAGCTTTGATTTTGTCATCGGCCTTCAGCCGGAAATCAACCTGGATATCGAAGCCCTCAATGGACTGGTGCGCTATGACGTGATGGTGGGCGAGGAGGACATTGAAAAAGAACTCGAGGGGCTAAGCCGCAGGCACGCACAGCCTGAGGACAGAGAAACCTATGAGCCAGGACCTGACATGTGGCTGAAACTGAAAATTGAAGAGCTGGATGAAAATGGCGAGCCGCTGGAAGGCGGAGTTACCAAAGACCAGTTCTTCGCCGAGGCTGACATGCCGATTGCCCTGGTGAATGCCTTGCGCGGGGCAGCCAAAGCCGAGCGGAAAACGGTCAACCTGACAGCCATTCTGGATACAGATGAACTCAACCGAGTCATCGGCGTGGATGAGCAGACCGCTGCCGACCTTAACCCGCAATTCGCCATCACCCTTCAGCAGATTATGCACGTGCCAGCGGCAGAGCTGGACCAGAAGATTTTTGACGAGTATTTCGGCGAAGGCCAGGTTACAGATGTCGAAGGATTCAAAGAACGCATGAAAGACAGCGTTGCCCACCATTTTGCCCGCGAAAGCGTCAACAGATTTGGCAGGCTGATACACGATACACTCCGCGATACCACGCCCATCGAGCTGCCCAAAGCATTTTTGAAACGCCACCTTGAATATACGATGAAGAATGAAAAGGACTATAAGCCCGAAGAATTCGACCATCAGTATGGCCATTTTCTGGAGGAAATGCGCTGGCACCTGATTGCCGAAAAGGTGAGCAAAGAGCAGGAAATTCAAATCACCGAGGAAGAAATTCGCGATGCGGCGCGCCAAACTGTCAGCAGCCAGCTGCAGGGGATGAAACTGCAGGGAATCGGCGAGGATTTTGTAGAGAGACTGGTGGAGCAGCAACTGAAGGACAAGGAGCATGACCACCGCACCCGATATGCACTGCAGCTCCGCGATACCAAGGTGATTAACTGGGTGCTTGACCAATTAAATCCGCTGATTCAATCCATTGATGTGAACCAGTTTGAACAGATGCAGCGTTTAGACCAAAGCCAGCGAGACCAGCATGACCACGGCCATGAATTGGCCGAGCATCAGGAAGAAGAAACCCACAGCCACTGACCCCTGACATCAGCACCCGCCCTTTAATTTGAATCAACCCCCCGATATAAAACAATAAAACCAAAAAAATGACAACCAACAGCGAGTTTGAAAAATACGCCCTGCGGCACATGGGCATCAGCAGCCTGCGCCTGCACAATTTTCAGAGCATGGCCACCAATTACATCACCCCGATGATTGTGGAGGAGCGCCCCCTGAATGTAGCCAGCATGGACGTGTTCAGCCGCCTGATGATGGACCGCATCATTTTTATGGGCGTGCCCATTTATGACGATGTAGCCAACATCATCCAGGCGCAATTGCTGTTTCTGGAATCGGCAGATGCCAAGCGCGATATCCAGATTTACATCAACAGCCCTGGCGGCAGCGTATATGCCGGCCTGGGCATTTTTGATACCATGCAGTATGTAACGCCTGATGTGGCCACCATCTGCATGGGCATGGCCGCCAGCATGGGCGCAATTCTGCTCTGTGCCGGCCACAAGGGCAAGCGCAGCGCACTCAAGCACAGCCGCGTGATGATTCACCAGCCGCTCGGCGGCGTGCAGGGCCAGGCAGTGGATATCGAAATTACAGCCCGCGAAATTCTCAAACTCAAGGAAGAACTCAACCAGATTCTGGCTGAGCGCACCGGACAGTCAATTGACAAAGTGCACAAAGACAGCGACCGAGATTACTGGATGAAGGCCGAAGAAGCCAGAGACTATGGAATGGTGGATGAAGTGCTGACCAAAACCAAAAAAGAAGAAAAGTAACCCAAAGGGAACCACGGCTGAGATGAGAAAGGAGGAATATTGCTCCTTCTGCTGGCGAAACAAAAAAGAAGTTGTTTTGCTGGTGGAGGGCAAGGATGGGTTTATCTGCGACAAGTGCATTGGCGAGGCAGACAAAATACTGCAGGCCGAAAAGGCGCGGCGCACCCGCACCAAGCCTGCAAAAGACCTGATGCGCCCGCAGGAAATTTTCACTTTCCTCGACCAGTACATCATCGGGCAGGACCATGCCAAAAAAATACTCAGCGTGGCGGTTTATAACCACTATAAGCGGGTCAGCCTGATTGAAAACTCCATTGGCAGCAGCGATGTCGAGCTCGATAAAAGCAACATTTTGCTGGTGGGCCCCACAGGCACTGGCAAAACGCTGCTGGCCAAAACCATCGCCCGAATGCTCGATGTCCCTTTCTGCATCGCTGATGCCACTGTGATTACCGAGGCCGGTTATGTAGGCGAAGATGTGGAAACCATCCTAACCCGCCTGCTGCAAGCGGCCAACTATGACGTTGAATCGGCTGAGCGCGGAATTGTTTACATTGACGAAATAGATAAAATCAGCCGCAAAAGCGACAACCCCAGCATCACCCGAGATGTCAGCGGCGAGGGCGTGCAGCAGGCCCTGCTCAAACTGCTGGAGGGCTCGACCGTCTTTGTTCCTCCGCAGGGCGGGCGCAAGCACCCTGAGCAGAATATGGTCAGCATCAATACTCACAACATCCTCTTCATCTGCGGCGGAGCTTTTGAAGGGGTGGAAAAAATCATCCAGAAACGGCTTGATACCCAGCCAATGGGCTTCAAGGCCGAAAAAAATCAGCGCACCCGCGACACCAACATGCTGCGATACATCACTGCGCATGACCTGAAAAAGTATGGCCTTATCCCCGAGCTTATCGGGCGGGTGCCTGTCATCAGTTATCTCAATCCGCTGGATAAGGAAACCCTGATGAACATCCTTACCAAGCCCAAAAATGCCTTGCTGAAACAATATCAGCGGCTGATGGAAATAGAGGGCATAAAACTCACTTTTGAGGATGATGTAATCGAGTTTTTGGCTGAGCAGGCACTTGAACTTGGCCTCGGGGCACGGGGGCTGCGCTCTATCATAGAGGGTATTATGCTGGATGCCATGTTTGAGCTGCCCACCACTGAGGGGGTAACAGAGTACAGGGTTGATAAGCCGCTGGTCGTCAGCAAACTGATGGACTATGAAATCAGCCAGCTGAAGGTGGTCAGGGGTTAACTCAGGGGCCAAGATTTTTCGCCATGGCCGCCCGACTCAGTTTCATCATCTGCACCTATAACAGGGAAGCCTACATCGGCCTCGCCCTGCAAAGCATTGCAGCCCAGCAGGGCGTTGACCCTGATTGGGTTGAAACGATTGTCATAGACAACAACAGCACCGATTCCACAGCAGTTGTTGTACGGCAGTTTATCACCGACAACCCTGGCATCAGCATGCGCATGGTGCTGGAAACCAAACAGGGCCTCAGCCACGCCCGCAACAGGGGAGTACAGGAATGCACCGCTGAAATCGCCTATTTTATGGATGATGATGCCGTGCTGAGCCCTGACTTTGCTGCCCAGGCACTCGCTGCATTTCAAAACCCGGCGGTTGATGCCGCCGGCGGACGAGTCGTCCCCAAAATTGATGGCCCGCTGCCTGCATGGTGGCTGCCGAAGGAAGTGTATTGGAGCCGATTTCTCCGCAAGCTTGTCAGCGAGGTGGACTATGGCCCCCTGCCTTTTGTGATGGAGGGCAAGCGATATCCTTTTGGCGCCAACATGGGCTTCCGGCGATCTGTGTTCAATCAAATCGGGATGTTTAACCCTGAGCTCGGCAGAAAGGGTACAGGCATGCTCGGGGGTGAAGAAAAGGATATGTTCGACCGGATGCGCCAGGCAGGGATGCAGGGGTGGTACTTGCCCCAGCTTGTGCTGGAACACATCATCCCCCAGGCGCGGCTCCAGCAGGCGTTCCTCACCAGGTTCTGCGAAGGGGTGGGTGCCAGCGAACGGACCCGCATGGCCGAGAAGGGCAGTTTAGCGCGGGCAAAAGTGGGTGCCTCTCTGTGGGCCAAAATGGCGCTCAGCGTTCCGCTGAGTGTTTGGCTGGCGTTGCAGGGCCACAGTGCAGCTGGCCAAACCACTCGGCGTGTCGCCCGCGATATTTGGCGCGGCTGGCGGGGCTGAGTCCTAAGGGGGCGTGCCCCTTTTACTGGCAGCCAATGGCGATCATGGTCGCCGCGTCTTTGTAATCGAGTTTCAGGGCTTGGCGCAGGTCTTCACATGCATCTCTGCGTTTTCCCTGCAGCCCCTTGGCCACTCCCCTGTTGTACCATGCTTCGCCAAAACCAGGGTCAAGTTTAATGGCATTGCTGAAAGCCAGTTCCGCCTGCCCATATTCCTCGAGTTTTGCGAAGGCGAGGCCCAGCCTTTCCCAGCTGTCGGTATATCGGGGATAGATGCTCACCAGCTGGCCGTAGGCTTTTGCAGCTTCTTCATACCTGCCCAGCTCGTGCAGGGCGCGGCCCACCTGATACAGGGCCACACTGTCATTGGGGTTTGCCCGCACCACCTGAGTATAATCACTCATTGATGCGGTCCACTGGCCCATGGCAAAAAAAGCAAAGCCGCGCTGGGCCAGCACCTGGGGGTTGTTGGGGCTGTAAACCAGTGCCTGATTCAGCGGCTCAAGCGCCTCTGAAAACCGGCCGCTTTGGATGTAGGCTCGGCCCAGGTCAACCAGTGTCGGCGCATTGGCAGGGTTCAGCCGATTGGCTGATTGATAATCGCTGATGGCATTGTCCCAATTTTCGAGCGACATGTGGGCCGTGCCGCGATAGCGATAACTTTCAGCATCCTCCCCATCAATTGCAATCGCCTTATCATAGCAATCGATCGCCTGGCTCCACTGCCCATTGCGTATGTAACAATAGCCCAGGTTTTGCCAGGTCAGCTCATCGTTCTCCTTCGATCTTAGGGTTACATACTCCAGGTCTCGCCGCGCCTCATCAAAATCAGAGAGGATGAAATGGCTGTGGCCCCTCAGGTATCGGGCCTGCAGGGCCAGGGAGTCGATTTTCAGGGCCTCATTGGCCAGTTCGAGTGTTTTGGGATAATTGCGGGCTTGAAACTGCTGCGCAGCCTGCTTGGTAAGCTCAGCAGCCGATTTTTTCTGTGCCATTGCCAGCATCGGCAGCACCGCAAAAGTTAAAAGAAGGATACGGGATAATTTCATCTCAGCACAAAAAGCAGCCAAATCCTGCAAATGTCAAGACGCAGGGCACCGCGATGGGTTGCCAGCCGCAGCTGCTTTGCTGATTGATTTTCAAAGATGGGGCCAAGCCAGAGCCTGATGCCCGCTTGCGCTGGGGTGGGGAATATCAGTCCAGTCGAGGTTTCTCCACGCTTTCCTCTGCCCCGACAACGGTGTTGCGCACGGCTTCCAGCAGCTGAGTGTTGCAGCAGTGGCGGGCGAGTTTTTGGCGCATCATGTCCCGATAGAGTTTGTGGTCTCTGTATCGCTCGGTGCATTTGGGGCAGCCTTCCACATGGCGCAGCACCGCTTCCTGGCGGTCATAGCTCAGTTCGCCATCGCAGCAGGTTTCCACCTCGGCAATCACAGCTGTGCAGGTCATTGGGGTTTGCATAGTTGGCACTTATTGCACTAAACCTTCATCGGCACCTGAATAGTTCTCTATTCGGGCATCTTGCTGCACTTCTGCTGCGCCATCGGTGATGTAACCGCGCTTGGCGGCGTACCCCCTCAGCTGGTCTTTCAGCATGTTGCGTGCCCTGTGCAAACGGCTTCGCACTGTGCCTATCGGCACATCTATGATTTTTGCAATTTCATCATACTTAAACCCCTCCACATCGCAAAGCAGAATAATCAGCCGATAGTCCACGGGCAGGCTATTGACAGCGACCGTAACCTCATCACCCACCAGATTATTGTAGATTTCCTGCCGAAGGTCGGTGTTGGCCTGGTTAGTGTCCTCTTCATCGGCCTGCTGATAGGTCTCCTCAAGGTCAATGGTTGTCGGCAATTTGCTGATGCGCCTATACTCATTGATGAAAGTGTTCTTCAGTATCCGGATCAGCCATGCCTTGGCATTGGTACCAACCTCATAATAGGATATGAATTTATAAGCGCGGAGGTAAGTTTCCTGCAGCAGGTCCTTGGCGACCTCCTCATTGCTCTGCAGAAAGACGGCGAAGTTGTAAAGGCTGTCGATATGCGGCAGGAACTCGTCCTCGAATATCTTGTCCTTTTCCTCTTTGCTCAGGGTGGGTTTCATTGGCACCTGTACTTTTGGCTGGTTATCTGGCAAACCTGAAAGGCGGAGATTAGTTTTGTTGAGCGCAATAATAATAACGTTAAACGAAGAAGCGAACATCAACCGCTGCATCGAGGGCCTGCGCGGAATTGCCGACGAGGTGGTTGTTGTGGATTCTGGCAGCACAGATGCAACAACCTTGCAGGCCGAGGCACTGGGTGCCAGGGTGCTGAAAATAACCTGGAAGGGCTATGCTGATGCCCGAAATCAGGGGGCAGAAGCCGCCCGCTTCCCCATCATACTGGCCATTGATGCTGACGAAGTGCCCGATGAAAAATTGCGCACTGCCATATTGGCCGAAAAGGCCCTGAGCTTTACCCGCTCAACTGTTTTCCGCCTTAGCCGAGTTACTCAATATGCTGGGCGATGGATTCGCCACGGGGCCTGGTACCCCGACCGAATCGCCAGGCTGTATCATCGTGGCCATTTCCAGTGGCAGGGCGACTTTGTGCATGAAATTCTAATTGACTCAGCTGGCAATCCGCCCCCCAA
>CBDTVD010000058.1:0-8439 GCA_965363965.1 uncultured bacterium | reverse complement strand
CATCCGGTCGTCCCGCCTTGATTGCGCGCACGGCGGGCAAGGTCATCACTGCATAGGCAGCCGCTGAATCCTCTGGCAGGCTGAGCGCATAGAACTCGGCACCCGGGTAAAGTTCCTCGGCTGATGTTAAAATAGACTGAATGCTGGCCGCCCCTTGCCCAGGCGCACCCGATTTCAGCGGCGGCTTGCGGATGTTTTCAGTGCCGGTAAGTGTGTAGATGCCTTGCTCCCACCACTTAAAACTCCAGGCCAGGCCTGTGAAAGCGGAGGCAAACAGAAAGATTGAAGCATAGAAGCCGAGGGCGATGTGCCAATCGTTGGCAGTGCGCTTCCAGCTGACCCTGCGGTTGATGCTGAGCCGAGTGCGCAGCATCCGGATGGTTTTGGGCCACCACATCACCAGGCCTGTGATGATGATGAAAAGAAAAATCAACGCGCTGATGCCTGTGATAACCTCGCCCGTTTCCTTGATCAGCAGCCAGCGATGTAAAAACTCCACTGTGCCAAAGAAGGAGTTTTTTTTCTCGAACAGGCTGACGATTTGCCCAGTGTATGGGTTGAGGTAAGCTTGCAGGCGCTCCTCGCGTTTGGGCTTTTCCCCTTCGGTTTTGGGTTTGCGCTCTGCAGGTGACAGGGGGAATGGGGCATAAGTTACCTCGACTGTGCGATTCTCGGCCTGCCAAACTTTGAGTCCCCTGATGGCTGCATCGGGGTTGGCCGATTGGACGATGGCGCGCAGTCTGTCCGCGCTCAGCCGTTCCCCTGCTGGCTCGGCGTAGTAACGCGATGGGTAAAAAGTCAGGGCCAGCTCGTTTTCAAACACCAGCAAACTGCCAGTCAGGCAGACGATGGTGATCACCAGCCCTGCCGCCAGCCCCAGCACCAGGTGTATCAGGCGCCAAATGTTCCGCTTTGGCTTGGCCATGCAGATATTTCAGGGTGCTGCTGCCTCTGTGTTAGAATTTGTAGCTCACCGTTGCGCTGTAATTGCGCGGGGCAATCGGGTTGATGCTGTTGTCATCGTGTGCGTTATAGTTCAGCACATCGGTGATGTTGGCAGCTTTCAGGCTGATTGCTGCGCGCTGCCACCTGTAGCCCACGGTTGCATTCAGCAGCGCATATGGGGTGAGGGGGATCAGGCGGAAAAGGTCATTCTCGACATTCAATCGGGTAGAGCGGCCCGCCTGGCGCTCGCCGAAATAAAAGGCAGTGAGGCCAGCATTCAGCCCTTCGAGTTTCATTCCGCGAGGCACTGCGTAAAATATGCTGAGGTTGGCAGTGTGTGCAGGGTTGTATCGCAGCAGGCTGCCTACCTCATAGGTGTTGCTTTTGGTATATCGGGTGTCATTAAAGCTGTATCCTGCAATGGCACTCAGGCCATGCCAGGGCTTGCTGCGCAGGTCGGCTTCGATGCCTTTGCTGGTTACTTCACCTGCCAGTTCCTTCACATAAGTGTAGGTGTTGCCATTCACCAGGCTCTGCTGGGCCAGGTTGCTGTTGACAATCTGGTAGGCAGTCAGGTTAGCGGTCAGCAGGCCTTTCATGATTTCATTTTTGATTCCTGCCTCATATTGATGGATGGTGGATGGCGGCAGCACTTTGCCATTGATGTCCACCCCGCTGTTGAGGGCAAAATTATTGGAATAGCTGACAAAAAGGGAGGTGGTTTTGGTGGGCTGATAGACCAGGCCCACTTTGGGGGTGAGGGCATCATCAGTGCTCTGGCTTTCATCCAGCTTGGTGTCTTTATAAGTGAGCACATTGCTGCTGGAGCTGATGATGCTGTATCGCAGGCCAGCCAGAACTTTGAAATGATTGCCCAGGCTGATTAAATCCTGAATGTAAAAGCCCTGACGGCTGACTGGGTTATCTGTCAGTGAAAGCTTTGTGAGCTCAGGAATGTCGGTGCGGGGGGTGCGCAGCGACGGATCGAGGATGTTGATGGTGTCATACCCATTCAAGTTGTTGTATCGCAGGTTTTGGGTTTTGTACTGGTCGGCCTCAGCCCCTATCAGCAATTGGTGGCCGATGCCGGCAGTGCTGAACTGGCCTGTGAGGTTGACTTGGCCGCTGCCATAGCTCTGCAGGGTTTCGGTGCGCTGAATGTTTCGGCGCCAGGTGCCATCGGGCTGCACAAAGTTGCCGGCATTGGGGCGCGTGGTGCTGAAAAGATCGTTGCTGAAACGCTGTCCGCCGAAGATGGCATTGATTGCCCACCCATCGCTGAGTTTGTGGCTTAGGGTGGCTGTCAGGCTGCCTTGCTCACCTGCAAAGTATTGCCAGGGGGTGCCGAGGAATCGCTCACGGGGCACATCGGCCACTTTATAATCTATTGCGCCGGTGCCGTAGTCAATCACGCGGTCATCCTTCAGGTAATCGCCCTCCAGTATCAGGCTGGTTTTTTTGGTGAGCATGAACAGCAGGCTGGGGTTGGCATAAATGCGCTCGCTGCGCACGTCATCGCGAAAACTGCCTGCGTTTTCATAACTGACATTCATGCGATAGGCTGCCCAATCGGTGTTGTTTATTGCGCCATACACATCAATGGTGGGTTTATAAAAGCGGAAACTGCCTGCGCGAAAACTCACTTCGCCGCCTTGTGTAAACATAGGCTTTTTGGTAATCAGATTCAGCACGCCGCCTGGTGCCACATTCCCATACAAAATGGCGGCACTGCCTTTCAGCACCTCAAGTGAGGCGAGGCTGCTGGCCTCTGGCATGATGCCGTTGTTGAAACGGATGCCATTTTTAAAAGTATTGTCGCTGCCGAAGGCAAACCCTCTGCCAGCGATTTCCTCCTGATATCCGCCGGTGGTGCCCATCACATAAACGCCGTTTACGTTTTGCAGCACTTCGCCCAGGCGGATGGTCTGCTGCTGCTCCATCACTGCCGCATCAATGGTGGCCACAGCCTGGGGCAGGTCCATCGGCTTGATGGGCATTTTGCCAATCATCACAGGCACTTTGTTCTGGCTGCGGTTTCCTGTAACCACTATTTCTTTCAGCTGCTGCTCATTTTCAGCCATTGTAAAATCAACCACGACACGTTCTTCGCCGGCCAGGGTAACAGTGCGGCTTTGCGTAATCAGGCCTACAAAACTGGCCTGCAATTGATAAGTGCCAGGCTTGATGCCCTTGATGACATAATCGCCCTCCTGATTGGTAATGTCGCCGAGTGTGGTGCCATCCAGCATCACGTTTACTGATTCCACCGGTTTGTGGTCACTGCTGTAAACGCGCCCGCTGATGGTGCCGCTTTGGGCATGGAGGCAAAAAGGGAGGGCCACCAGCAGGGCAGCTATTAATCGGGAAAATGAGTGGTTGGCCATTCTTATTTTGAGAGATTCCAAATAACGCGGCAAAGCTAAGGCCTTATTTGGAAAGATTCAAAATAAACAATCGGATATTTTTCTGCCCCGAATTTTGCCTTTCGCCCTGCTGATTGTTAAGATACGCGCCCACCCGCACGAGAATTTTTTTGTATTGATTGAACTTTTCGCCCCCGCACTGCCGTTCTCTGGGCCTAAATATCAACATTAAGGAATGGGAATGAGGCAGCTTAAGATCAACAAACAATTCACCAACCGCGAGAATAAGTCGCTCGACAAGTATCTCAATGAGATCAGCAAAGTTGAGATGATTACGCCAAGTGAAGAGGTTGACCTTGCAAAACGAATCAGGGAAGCCGACAAAATGGCGCTGGAGAAATTGGTGAATGCCAACCTCCGCTTCGTGGTCTCGGTGGCCAAACAGTACCAGAACCAGGGCCTCACCCTGGGCGATTTGATCAATGAGGGGAACGTGGGTTTGATAAAAGCTGCGCAGCGCTTTGATGAAACGCGCGGCTTCAAATTTATTTCCTATGCCGTATGGTGGATTCGCCAGAGCATTTTGCAGGCCCTGGCTGACCAGAGCCGCCTGGTGCGCCTCCCTTTGAATAAAGTGGGCTCGCTGAGCAAAATCGGTACTGCGGCAGCCATGCTGGAGCAGCGGTATGAGCGCGAAGCCACTACGGAGGAAATCGCCGACCTGCTGGAAATGCCTGCCGAGGAAATTGAAACCACCCTGAGCACAGCTGGCCGTCACCTGAGCATTGATGCCCCGATCAGCGATGATGAGGACACCACACTGCTCACCCTGCTGAGCAACAACCATGAACCCAACCCCGACAAGTTTCTGCTGCATGAAAGCCTGCAGCGCGAAATCATCCGGGTGATGGGCATCCTTACCGACAAGGAGAAAGAAATCTTGAATTACTACTTCGGGCTGGAGGGCAGCGTGCCCCACAGCTATGAAGACATCAGCGAAAAGGTGGCCCTCACCCGTGAGCGTGTTCGCCAAATCAAAGAAAAGGCTCTGCGGAAACTGCGCAAGCACCCCAAAGCCAATCTGCTGAAAGCCTACCTCGGCTAAGTAGGGGCCGAAGGAAGTGTGTTTTTCATGGAACCCCTGGCTTGCCCCTAAAAGACAGTCAGGGGTTTTTTTATTCGACAGCCTGTTATACGCAGGCTGAGAATGGGCACATTGCTGCAATGGATGCCGCTTAAGGCAGGGCCACCCCGATAACTTGCTCCCCCCTTAAACCACAGCCGCCCGTTCTGCCAGTTTTTCTTTCAGATATCGTGCAGTATAGCCGAGGTCGAGAGTAGCGAGATCTTCTGGGGTGCCCTGAAAAAGCAGGTCTCCGCCCGCTTCTCCGCCCTCGGGCCCGAGGTCGAGCAGCCAGTCGGCACATTTAATCACGTCGAGGTTGTGCTCGATAACCAGCAGGCTGTGGCCGTTTTGCAGCAGCATGCTGAAAGCCCTGAGCAGCTGACTGATATCGTGAAAATGGAGACCAGTGGTTGGCTCGTCGAAAATAAAGAGGATGGGGTCGGCGGCTGAGCCTTTCACCAGAAAACTGGCCAGTTTTAGCCGCTGGGCCTCACCCCCGCTGAGGTGGATGCTGGGCTGCCCGAGGGCGATATAATCAAGGCCGACATCCATCAGGGGCTGCAAGCCGCTTAGGATGCTGGGCAGCCCGCTGAAATACTCAAGTGCTTGGCGCACTGTCATTTCCAGTACCTGGCTTATGTTTCGGCCATTGTACTCCGCCTCCAGCACATCGGTTTTATATCTGGCTCCATTGCAATTCTCGCAGCGCATCACCACGTCAGCCATAAACTGCATTTCGATTGTCTGAAAGCCCTCGCCTTTGCAATGGTCGCAGCGCCCGCCCTCGACATTAAAACTGAAAGTGGCAGCAGTGTATCCCCTGTTTCGGCTGATGGGCTGTGCAGCAAAAAGCTCGCGGATGGCATCAAATGCCTTCATAAAAGTTACAGGATTGCTGCGGCTGCTGCGCCCTATGGGGTCCTGGTCTATGTACTGTACCCCTTTGAGCCGATTGAAATCGCCGCTGACTTTTTTCGGCTTCCTGCCCTCGATTGCCTCCTGCAGCCCGGGATAGAGCACTTCCCTGATGAGGGTGCTTTTGCCTGAGCCGCTGACACCTGTAACCACCGTCATGCAGCCGAGCGGGAACTGGGCCGAAATATACTTTAGGTTGTTACGGTCGGCATTGTCAATTTTAATCCAGAACTTGCTGGTGCGCCTTTCCTGCGGCCCCACCACTTGCCGCTCTCCCCTGAGGTACTGGCCGGTGAGGCTTGGGGCTGACTGCATCAGCTGGGGGAAGCTGCCCTCAAAAATTACCTCTCCGCCGAGTGTACCTGCCAGGGGCCCGATATCCACAATGTGCTCAGCATGGCGAATGACATCCTCGTCGTGCTCGACAATGATTACGGTATTGCCGAGTGTTCGCAGGTTTTCCAGCACGGTTATCAATCGGTCGGTGTCTCGGCTGTGGAGGCCGATGCTGGGCTCATCGAGGATATAGAGGCTGCCGGTGAGGTTGCTGCCGAGGCTGGTTACAATCTGAATGCGCTGACTCTCGCCCCCGCTGAGCGTTTTGCTGGTGCGGTTGAGGGTGAGGTACCCCAGCCCCACATCGTTGAGGAATTGCAGGCGGGTGAGCAGCTCGGTCATCAGCCGCTTGCCGACGCCCCTGTCGAAATCATCCAGTTTCAGGGTCATCAAGTGTTCCAGCAGGCTGCTGCAGGGCATCATCACCAGTTCGCCGATGCTTCGGCCATCTACTTTTACAAACTCAGCCTCAGGCCTCAGGCGCGCGCCATGGCACACCCGGCAATCGGTGCGGCCTTTATACCGCGCCATCATCACCCGATACTGAATTTTATAGGCCTGGGTTTCGACAAAATCGAAAAAATCATTGATGCCCTCAATGTTCTTGTCGCCTTCCCACAGCAGGTTCTTCTCGGCCGCTGACAGGTCTCGATAGGGCTTATGGACAGGGAAATCGAGTTTTGCCGCTTTCTTCACAAAATCAATCCTCCACTCGCCCATCTTTTCGCCTTTCCAGCATGCGACAGCCCCTTCATACACACTCAGGGCACGGTCGGGGATTACTTTTTCTTCGTCAATGCCGATGACAGTTCCAAAGCCCTCGCACTTGCGGCAGGCACCGTATGGGTTGTTGAAGGTGAAGAGGTTTTCGCTCGGCTCCTCGAACACCATTCCGTCGAGTTCATATCGGTCATTGAAGTGGTGGGTGTGCAGTGTGTCGCCATCGGCAATGCTCACTTCGCAGTCGCCGTGTCCTTCAAAGAAAGCAGTCTGCACGCTGTCGGCAATCCGGCTGACATTTTCTTCATTGTCAGCGTCTGCGGCCACTCGGTCAATCAGCAGTTTGGCCTCTGGCAGCATGGCCTCATAGTCGGCGGCAATGCGCTCTATCTGGATGATGTCTGTGCTTCCTCCGCTCACAAAAGTCACCATGTCGTCTATTCCCACCACTCGGCCGCGAATCAGGAGCCGGTTGAATCCTTTCTGCATGGCGACACTCAGCTCGGCGGCCCAGGTACGGTCAGGGCTTTTCACCAGCGGGGCCGCAATCATGATGCGCGTGCCGGTGGGCTGGCTATTGATGAAGCTGACGACATCGCCCACGCGGTGGCGCTTCACCTGCCTGCCGCTGACAGGGCTGATGGTGCGGCCGATGCGGGCATAAAGCAGGCGCAGATAATCGTAAATCTCGGTGCTGGTGCCCACTGTGCTGCGGGGGTTGGCCGTGTTGATGCGCTGCTGGATGGCAATGGCCGGGCTGAGGCCCTTGATGTAATCCACCAGGGGTTTATCAATTTTGCCGATGAACTGCCGAACATAAGCGGAGAGGCTTTCTACATACCGGCGCTGGCCCTCGGCATAGAGCGTATCGAAGGCGAGGCTGCTTTTGCCCGAGCCGCTGACGCCGGTGATGACAATCAGGCGCCGCTGGGGCAGGTTGAGGCTGATGCCCTTCAGGTTATTCTGCCGGGCATTTTTGATGATGATAAAGTCCCTCGGTGATGGCTCAGCAGGGGCTGGGGGCTGGCGCTGGGCAGTTTTTGCTTTGGCAGGCATGGGCAGGCCCCATCTGTGCAAATGGAACGCCAAGTGCAGGCAAGGGGGAAGGGATTTTCCCCTCGCCCTGCGTTAATTCAATGGCCGATGACGGTTACTTTGTCCTGATACTGGCCATTGGGGCCATTGATAGTCAGATGGTAGGTGCCCGCCTGCAGCACCCCGAGGTTGAGCTCGGTTTCATGCCCTTGACTGAGCGTGAGCGGGCTGGAGACTTTGATCTCTTGGCCATTGGCGGCTGTCAATTGGGCAGTGTACTCCCCAGTTGGGCCTTTGATTATAAGTTTTAAATGGATATTGTCCTGCAGGTTGGGCCTCACCCGCCATCCTGAACTGCTGTCGGCTGTACCATATGGCGTGACGCTGGGCATTGGCTGGGCTTGGGCATGGGCACTGGAAAGGCCCAGCCACACGGCAATGGCAAACAGGGTGCAGGGGATCAGGATGTGGCGCAATTTTTACAAGTCGGCTTGTTGTCAAAGATAAGGGGGATGGGTGGCTCAGCTCATTATCCGATGAATCACTTCTTGCAAACCTGTGGGAAATGCAGATTCCTTTTCACTCAGTTCACTGTGCTCATCTTTTAAAACGCCCAAGTCTCGGCTGCTGTAGAAGTACCGGACAAAGGCATACAGCACCGCTGCTGTTACAGCACCATTGCTGATGATGGCTGCCACTGCAACTGACGGGCCGAGGCTGGCAAGGGCACCGCTGCCAATGCCTATAATTAACTGATGAACTGAATACCAAAGCACAAACAGTATCGCTGGTATCAAAATAGCCAAAATGTTTCGCCAAATCTTGCGGCCTTCATAGGCTTTCAAGCGGCTTTCACGCAGAATCTGCTCTGTTTTCAATTTGGCCAGCAGATATTTCTCCAGGTCATCACGCAGGGTGTCATCTGCTGGATTAGTAGAATGTCTGCCGGTGCTTTCTGGCGAAAGGCTTTCTATTTCAGGGCTGGCCATTTCCAAAAAG
>CBDTVD010000057.1:0-8534 GCA_965363965.1 uncultured bacterium | reverse complement strand
GTTATCATCATAGAGATCAATAGCTTGCCCGGATTAACACCAGCCACTGCCATTTTTCATCAGGCAGCCGAGGCAGGGCTTCGCCCGGCAGAATTTCTTTCGGCTTTGATTGAAGAAAGTATTAGAAGAAAAAAGAGGGGTGATGCAAAAACCTAAACAGCATTTACTCGCGCGCCTTGCGATGCATGCTGCAGTGTACCTGGGGATTATTATTCTTCTTTTCGTAGGTGTCAATTTCTATCTTCAGTATTACACCAACCACGGCCAATCGCTCACAGTCCCGGATTTTGGAGGGATGAGCATGGAAGAAGTGGAAAGAACCTGTGAGGATAAAAAACTGCGGTTTACCATCAAGGATTCTTCTTTTGAAGCATCAAAACCGAAACTTACGGTTCTGGAGCAAAACCCGAGGCCCTATGCAAAGGTGAAAGAAAACCGGCGCATTTATTTGACGCTGAATAGTGATAAACCCCCTAAGGTAAGCCTGCCCAACATCAAAGATGTCAACTTCAGGGCCGCATCAAGAATATTGGAATCATATGGACTCAAGGTAGGCCAGCTGGAGTATATACCTGATGTTGCCCTGAATGCTGTATTAAATTTGAAGTATAAAGGCAACATTGTTGAAGCAGGTGCGTTTGTGGACAAAGGCAGCACCATTGACCTTGTGCTTGGAGATGGTGCCAGAGGAGAAAGAGCCGAGGTGCCATCGCTGACCGGCCTTACCCTTGATGAAGGAATAATAGTGCTGCGCGGCAATTATTTGGTGCTTGGCCGCGTTATGGCCGAGGATGGAATGATTGTGGATTCATCTGCTTTCATCATCTACAAGCAAAATCCGGCGCCACCCGGAATTATATCACCTGGCGAACCCGTAAATGTTTATGTCACTTCTCCCTCGCGCTACAAAGAATCTGGTAAAGGTATCGAGTAGTTTGATTCTGTTGCTTTCCATTTGGACTGGGGCAATGTGTCAGGAAACGGTGGTGCCACTGCGTGGTTTGCCGTGGATACAGAATTCCGGCCCTGAAATTCAAGGGAGAAGAACCAGACAAGACACTGCCGTTTTACCCTTTTTTGACGACTTCAGCCAGCCGAGTTATTTGCTGAATGATACCAATTGGATGGATAACCAATGTTATGTCAGCCAGACTTTTGGGGTTAAGCCGCCCAGCATTGGGGTTGCAGTTTTCGACGGATTGAGGAACGACGGAAAAGCGTATGAACCCGATGATGTCAACTCAAAATTTGAAAGCGCCGATACCCTCACCAGTTTGAGAATTGATCTTTCGCCTTATCAGGCTTCTGACAGTCTTTATATCAGTTTCTTTTACCAGCCGCAGGGAAGGGGTGATGCACCTGAACCAAGTGACTCGATGACTCTGCAATTTCTTGCAGATTCACTGCTTACGGATACGGGTTGGGTACATGATGGCTGGTTCACCATATGGAGCATTCAGGGTTCGGAACTCCGAAAGTTTCGGCAGTTCATTCTACCTGTGCACAACTCTCAGCGGAAAATTTTCACACACGATCATTTTCAATTCAGATTTGTGGGGTATAGCAATCGCTCAGGAAACCTGGATAATCACATCATTGATTACGTTTACTTGGACAGAGGCCGAAATGGTGCCGACACCTCTTTCAATGACATTGCCGCTTACTTCAGGCCTCGCAGTTTGCTCCAGCGATATTGGGCAATGCCATCAAAACAATTCAGAAACAATTTTGCCACTGAAATTCGCGACAGTGTGCAGATACCCATCAAAACAAATACCCGCCTGCTTCGTAACATTTCTTATGGATATGCGGTAAAGGATTTAAATACTGGCTTGTTAATCGGCAAAAACCCCAGCGTTCAAGCCGACAACATCGGCGATTATCAGAGCAAGATATTTACTCAGAAATTGAGCTTGACCGTTCCCCCGAATTTGCCTGACAGTTTTGCGTGGCAGCTGAAAGCAGGCGGCATAACAAGCCCAGATGAATTTCCTTTTAATGACAGTGCATCCAGCAGAATGGTATTCTCTAATTTCTATGCTTATGATGACGGAACGGCTGAGGCAGGATATGGCTTGATTAACACGACCCAAGGCGCTGCTGCCCTCCGCTTTAATCTTAATGTTCCTGACACTTTGCAAGGTGTCAGCATCCATTTTAACCAGGGCGAGCAAGCGGTTCAAAACCAGGCATTCAAGCTTACCATTTGGAAGTCGCTTACTGCTGTTGGGGAAATCAGCGATGCCGATGAAATCCTGTATCAGAAAACCATTCCATCGGCCGAATATTCAAATTATGTAAATGCATTCGTTTACTTTCCGCTTGATACTGAGCTTATTTTGGATGGCGAATTTTATGTTGGCTGGACACAGGACAGAAGTTTTATTCTAAATGTAGGTTTCGATCAGAATTACGACGAATTCTTAAATTCAGGATTTAACCCCAACCTGTTTTACAATAGCGGGGGGAAATGGCGCGAATCGCGGGAACGCGGGGTGCCGATGATAAGGCCATATTTTGGGCCAGAGCCACTGAGTAATGTAGGTGTGGCGGAGCCTGGCAACACCTCTGCAACACCGCAGATGTACCCCAACCCCAGCCAGGGATGGGTGAATTTCAGCTCACCAGACGCTATACTTGAAATTTTGGTCTTTGATATCCAGGGCCGCTTATTGATGCGCATCGAAAATGAGGATACCATTGACCTTTCAGCCATGCGCAGGGGCGTTTACTATTGCCAGGTGCGCACCAATCACGGCGGCAGTATGCACAAGCTGATCCTCAACTGATTCCACTGATTGTGAATCTGTAAATTTTTGGGTTTAATGAATTAGTAAAATCCCGTTAGCTAACTTGCAGGGGGCAAGAAAGCAATATGTGGAGAAAACTATCGGGCGAAACGCTCAGCGACAATATTATAGGTGAGGTTGACAATGCCCTGGCCAGAGAAAAGAAGGCGGGCAACAGAATCAAACTTTGCGTTGGCACAGATTCTCAAGTGTACGGTGGGGTTATTGAATTTGCAACGGTCATCGTCTTCATCAGGGAGGAACGCGGCGGGTTCATGTTTATCCATCAGGACAGCCAGCGCACAAAAATGACAATCAAAGAGCGGATGCTCATCGAAGTAGCCCGCTCCATCGAGGTAGCATATCAGTTGTGCCCGCTGCTTGAAAAGTTCGGGACTGAATTAGAAGTGCACGCTGACATCAACACAAGCCCGCAATTCAAATCAAATACTGCCCTCAGCGATGCGATGGGTTACATTCTCAGCATGGGCTTTGTGTTCAAAGCCAAACCAGATGCCTTTGCCAGTTCTTATTGCGCCAACAAAATTGTCAGCTAAAGGAAAAAGGAAATAATGGTTAATCCTTCTGCATGAAAGGATAGCGGTAATCTTTGGCGGGAACCAATGTTTCCTTAATGCTGCGCGGGCTTGTCCACCTGATCAGGTTGAGCCAGCTGCCAGCTTTGTCATTGGTGCCGCTGGCCCTTGCCCCCCCAAAAGGCTGCTGCCCAACCACAGCCCCCGTTGGCTTATCGTTGATGTAGAAGTTGCCAGCAGCATCGCGCAATGCGAACTCTGCTTCAACAATTGCCTTTCGATCTTGGGCGATGATTGCCCCTGTCAGCGCATATGGCGATGTGTCATCCACCAATTTTAAAGTTTGCGCCCAGTATTGATCTTCATACACAAACACGGTGAGTACTGGGCCAAAAAGTTCATCGCACATGGTGGCA
Organism: uncultured bacterium; assembly: GCA_965363965.1. Taxonomy (GTDB): domain Bacteria; phylum Bacteroidota; class Bacteroidia; order CAILMK01; family CAILMK01; genus CBDTVD01. The sequence goes on along the minus strand of CBDTVD010000057.1, from coordinate 4,793 downwards.
TAGTATGGGTCTTGCGTTTGAATGATGGTCGGCCGAATGAAATAACCTTCGGATTTATCGTAAGTGCCGCCTGCAATGATTTTGCAATCGGGATTTTGTTTAGCAGCCTCGATGTAGTGGGTGATTTTATCAAAGCTCACTTCGTCAATCACTGCATTGATAAAGTTTGTGTGGTCACGCACATCACCCATCTGCATCCCTTCTACATCTGCAGCCAATTTATCCCGGAGTTGTGGCCAGAGGCTTTTGGGTACATAAGCTCGGCTGGCAGCTGAGCATTTCTGCCCCTGATATTCAAAGCTGCCGCGTGAAAGGGCAACACTCGCCACATCAACATCAGCGCTCGGATGAATCAATACAAAGTCTTTGCCCCCTGTTTCACCGACAATACGCGGATAACTGCGATACTGTGCCATGCGCCCGCCAATCTGGCCCCACATATTGTTGAACACGCCAGTGCTGCCAGTGAAGTGGATGCCTGCAAAATCTCGATGGTTGAAGCACACATTTCCCACTTCACTCCCACGGGTGTGGACCATGTTGATTACACCATCTGGCAGGCCAGCTTCGCGCAGCAAATCCATTATCACCAGCGCGCTATAAGTCTGTTTGTCGCTTGGTTTCCAAACCACCACATTCCCCATCAAAGCGGCCGAGGTGGGCAAGTTGCCGGCAATTGATGTAAAATTGAATGGTGTGATGGCCAGTACAAATCCTTCCAGTCCGCGATACTCCATTCTGTTCCAGTTTCCAGGCGGAGACATCGGCTGTTCGCGATAAATCATTTCAGCATATTTGGCATTATACCTGAAGAAATCAATCAATTCACAAGCTGCATCTATTTCAGCCTGATAAACGTTTTTGCTCTGGCCCAGCATGGTAGCAGCATTCATGCGGGCCCTGTATGGGCCTGCGAGCAATTCAGCAGCTTTAACGAAAATGCCGACTCTATCCTGCCAAGGCATATTCAGCCATTTATCTCGCGCCTTCAAGGCAGCATCAATAGCCATTTGCACATGGCTGCCGTCGCCTTTGTGGTAGTGGCCCAGCAGGTGGTTCAACTGGTGTGGCGGCCTTATTTCGCCCAGGTTGCCGGTGGTAATTGCCTCCCCCCCAATAACCATCGGTATATCAATGTGTGAGCCGTGCAGTTTTTTCAGTTCTGCATCTATTTCATTCCGCTCAGGGGAGTTGGGGCGATAAGATTTTACCGGCTCATTGACTGGAGCAGGAACGTTAAATTGACCAAAGTTCATATGATAATTGCTGTGCGCTATTAATCGCAGCGCAAAGCTACAGGCCAAAGGCGCGGAGGGCCGAACTTGCCGCTTCAGGAATGGTTTCTACGGCCACTCTCGCCTCGTTCCTTCTCAGCCAAGTCATCTGTCGCTTGGCATAGTTGCGCGTGTGCTGGCTGAATTTTTCAAGCATTTCTCCTGCGGTCAATTTGCCGTCGAAATACTCAAATGCCTGCTGATACCCTATGGTTTTGAGGACTGGAAATTCTCGGTATTCGATTAAGTTTGCGGCCTCTTCCAGCAATCCGTCCTTCAGCATTTCAGCGCAGCGGGCATTTATTCGGCGGTACAACTCCTCCCTGCTTGGCTCGATGCTGATTTGAATGTGATCAAACGCCAAAGAACCCGAGGGCCCGCGCCTAAACGATGAATATTTCTCACCGCTCGCCATGATTACTTCCAGGGCTCTCTTCAGCCTTGCAGGATTTTTATGGTCAGATGAAAAATAATACTCAGGGTCAAGAAAAAGCAGTTCCTGCTGCAGCCACTGGATTCCTTTTTCTTCAAATTCAGAATTGACATGCATTCTGGTTGCATCATCAACGGCTGGCATTGGGCTGATACCATTCAACAGCACATCCATGTAAAGCGTGGCACCGCCTGCGACCACCGCAACACCCCGCCTTTGCAAGATGTCAGCAATTGATGCACGCGCTAATTCTGAATAACTGGCAGCATTCAGGTTTTCTGCTAGCGAATGAGTTCCAACTAAATGGTGGGTTATTTCAGCCAATTGAGCATTATCAGCTGCACCTGAGCCAATGGGCAGTTCGCGATAAACTTGCCTGCTGTCAACAGAAACAATCTCGGTTTTTAATGCACCTGCTATTTTGATTGCAGCCTCAGTTTTTCCGCTTGATGTCGGGCCTGTTACAACGATTATTTTGGGCTCCCTCTTCATCTTCCTGAAGCCAAGTTCGGCCATTTATTACCCTTAAACTTCGTGCTAAAGTAATTTTGGGGCAGAATGACTGCCGAAAAGCCAGCCTTGAGCCTGAAACTAAAAAAGCCGCTGGTTTTTTTGGACGTTGAGGCCACGGGCTTGCACCTTACAAAAGATAGAATTGTTGAAATTGCCTGCCTCAAGGTAAATCCCGATGGCAGTGAGCAAAGAAAAGATTGGAAAATTAATCCGCAAAAATCTCTGCCAGCAAAAATCGCAAAGCTGATAGGCGTTGACTCCAAATTTTACGACCAATTTCAGCCATTTGAACATCATGGCAGGGAGGTGAATGAGTTCATCAAAGGATGTGATTTAGCAGGCTTCAACTTGCGCTCGCTTGATTTACCCATGCTGATGGAAGAATTTGTTAGGGTGGGCATAGACTTCGATTTGGCTGGGGTCAGGATCATTGACGTTCAGCGGATATTTCATACTATGGAAAAACGCAATCTGGCAGCTGCCTTCAGTTTTTATTGCGGGAAGGATTTAACTGATGGGCACAGTGCAGCCACCGACACCGACGCCACTTTTGAAGTTTTCCAGGCTCAGTTGAAAAAGTATGAATCTCTGGGCGACACGGTTGATTCAATCCACAAGACACTCACAGCCCACGATACTGTTAATATCGACTTGGTTGGCAGACTGATTGAGGATGAAAGCGGCGAGGCGGTATTCAACTTCGGGCGATACAAAGGCCGAAAGGTGAAGGAAGTGCTGGCTGAAGACCCTGGATATTATGGCTGGATGATGAATGGCGACTTTACAAGTTTTACCAAAAGGAAATTGACAGAAATCAGGCTGTCCATGAGGGGTTGATGGGGGCGCGAGTAGCATTTCACACCCTGGGCTGCAAACTGAATTTCGCCGAGACGAGCATGCTGAGCCGAGCAGTAGAAAAGCAGGGCTACGGATCAGCAGATTTTGATGGTGAAGCAGACATTTATGTGCTGAACACTTGCAGCGTTACCGACCATGCTGACAGGCGTACTGCTGAAATAGTGCGCGGCGCCATGCGGCGTAACCCAAATGGGCAAGTGGTGGTTATCGGATGCTATGCCCAGTTGAAACCCAGAGAAATACTGGAGCTGCCAGGGGTATCAATGGTCTTGGGTGCCAAAGACAAATTCAGGCTTCCGGAACTGCTGCCGCAATTGCTGAGTGGTTGCGAAAAAGAAGCCATTGGCGGGCATGTGAAGGAAGCAACCGTATTCCACCCTGCCTATTCCCTGGGAGATCGAACTCGGAGTTTTTTGAAGGTGCAAGATGGATGCGATTATTTCTGCGCATTCTGTACCATTCCCTTGGCAAGGGGGCGAAGCAGAAGTGCTGAAATCCGTCAGATATTGGATGCAACGCAGATTCTCGCTGATAACGCGATAAAGGAGGTAGTGCTTACAGGTGTCAACATTGGTGATTTTCGCGCCACAGAGGGTGAGCAACTGATTGATTTGCTAAAGGCACTGGATGCAGATGCGCCAGCGACAATTGAGCGATTCAGAATCTCATCCATCGAGCCCAACTTGCTCACCGATGACATCATTGAGTTCTGTGCGCAATCACAGCGGTTCGTGCCTCATTTCCACATCCCCATGCAATCAGGCAGCGATGTTCTGCTGTCAGCCATGCGCAGGCGGTACAGAAAAGACTTATATGCTGGGCGCATATACAAAATCAAGCAGGCAATGCCAAATGCCTGCATCGGTGCAGATGTAATTGTGGGATTTCCCGGTGAAACTGAGGAAGATTTCGAGGAGACAGTTGGCTTCATCAAATCGCTTGGCATCAATTATCTCCACGTTTTTACATATAGCGAGCGCCCAAACACCACGGCTGTAAGGTTGAAGGACAAAGTGCTCCACCGGCTCCGTACGCAGCGCAGAGATGTTTTGCGTGATCTGTCTGAGCAGCTGAGGCTGGCTTTTTACCAGGCTAATATCGGACAGAAGATGAACGTACTGTGGGAGGAAGAGGCGCGGGGAGCAGAGATGTATGGTTTCACGCCAAATTACATTCGGGTTTCCAGGCCATTTGATGAAAGGCTGAAAAACACAATCCAATCAGTTGAACTTGGAAAAATGGCAGGTGACAAACTGACTGCCATAGATATAAAATGAGCAGTTCCATGGGCAGGGTAGGGGCATTGCTTCGCCATGACCTGCGGACAGAATGGAGGCAGAAGTATAGCATGATGAGCATTCTGCTTTATGCAGGTGCCATTGTTTATCTTCTGTATTCTGCCCTGGTCACATTGCCAAAAGGTGCAGGGCCGCCATTGCTGGTGATTGCCATTGTCTTTGCAGGAATCAATGCCTCAGCCAGGGGGTTTTTACAAGAATCACCAGGCAGATTGCTTTACTGGTATTCAATCGCCTCCGCCCGCGAAATTTATGCAGCGCGATTGGTTTACAACCTGATTATCAATGTAGGGGTGGCCCTTTCGGTTTTCCTTATTTTCACCGGATTGTTCAATTTCAATCCGGGCTCAGCTACGGCATTCATATTCATTTTAATCCTTGGTTCAGTTGGCTTATCCACCACCTATACCATGGTTT
>CBDTVD010000056.1:0-8653 GCA_965363965.1 uncultured bacterium | reverse complement strand
GGGCAGGGTTGTGGTGCGGTGAGGGCGAGTTTGCCCTATCCGCTCCACCGTGTCGCATTCCATTCTGATTTCGGCTGGGGCTGCGTAAATTCGCGGATAGCTTATGCCCCAACTCCAGCAGCTGCAGCGCCTGCACCTCATCCTCGATTATCTGTTCAGCCTGCGCCGAAATGTACAGGCAGGCGCACCCGAAATTCTTTCTCACCTGAAAAAAGAGCATCCTGCCTGCCGAGAACTGAGCATGAGGCAATTGCAGCGAGACCTGAATGAACTGGTCAGCCTTTTCGGCGGTGTGGTAAAAATGGCCGAAGCAGGCCGAAAGCGGCTCTATCAAATCGCGGAAAATCAGGAAGGGGACGAGCGCACCGACATCCTCAGCAGCCTGCTGAGCCGAATCTATACCAGTCAGCTTTTTGAAATGGCACTCAGCAAACCTGCCGACCTGCAGCAGCACCTCAGCCTGGAGGACACCGCCCCCCTGAAGAACATCGAGATGCTGCCCAACCTGCTGGAGGCCATTATAACCCGCACAGTGGTATCTTTCAATTACCACAACTGGCTGAAAGGCACCGAGCGCGAGCACACCCTGCACCCATACATGCTGAAAGAGCATAAAAATCGCTGGTATCTGCTGGGGTATAAGCCAGGCAAAGAAAGCTATACCATGTTTGGGGTGGACAGAATCAAACCCGAAAGCCTGACCATTTTAAAGGAGCAGTTTGAACGCAACCCCGACTTTAACCCGGCCAAATTCAGCGAGGGCCGATTCGGCATCACCTGGCTGACCCCTGCCGACCCTGAGGAAATCAGGCTGCGCTTCAGCACACAAATGGGCCGATACATCAAAAGCCTGCCCCTGCACCCCAGCCAGATGGTGCTGGCCGACAATGACGAGGGCACCACAATCGCCCTGAAAGTAACTATCAATGATGAACTGATTGCTGAAATACTGAAGTATGGTGCCGATGTGCAAGTGCTGCTGCCCCAGCACTTGGCCCAGCAGATCAGAAAAAAACTGCGCAAGGCTCTGAAAGCTTATCAGGAATAAGCGAAGGGCCGGTTTTTAACTGGCAAAAGTGAACAGATAATTGATGCCGAAATTCCAGAACAGCACAACGCCGGTGGCCAGCAGTTTGGCCCAGTAAAACGGAGTATTCAGCTTTTTATCCAAAAGCCAAATGATCAGGGTGTTGAGGCCAAGGCCTACCAGTGCCACCGCGAGGAATTTGGCATACTCGCTGGCGATGTCGGGGTTGTGGCTGTCGAATGTCCAATATCTGTTGAGCAGATAATTGTTGGTGGCCCCCATCAGGAACCCGACAGCGTTGGCAAAGTATCGGTTGCTGCGGAGTTTTTCCTTCAGCACCCAGGTAATGCCGAAATCAACACCTGTGCCGATGACCCCGACCACGCCGAAGCGGAAAAACTTATAGAACAGTTCCTCTATCAAAAGGGTATGGCTTTGGCGCAGCGGCGCTCGGCCGGCCCTGCAAAGGTATTAGCCCACCGTGGCCCGCTTGCTTTATCTCGTCCAGCATTGGGTTTGCTCACCCAGATAGGCATCGCTGCCCTTTACCAAGATCATTCAGAAGTGATGAGCTTAAACATGCTGATGCCATCGAGTTTGCGAAAAGGCCTGTCCATAACCAGTTTTCCTTTCAAATGAATAAAGCTGCCCTTGTTCATGTGCGCTTTGTTAGCCAATTCATACTGTTCAGCGGTGAGCAGAGTCCGCACTTTCACCGTTTTGCCGCTTTCAGCGGTCTCCTCATTTAACTCAGCGTTGGTGAGGAATAGAACCACTTCTCCCTCTCTGCGGCCATAGTCATCCAGTTCTCCGTTGAGTTTCTCGACTGTGGCCATAAACGATTGCTCTTGGGGCGACCTTTCTTCCGTATGTTCAAGTTCTGATTTCACCTCAGCAATTCGGCTGAAATAGTCCTTTTCAATTTTGATCACAGAAGAATATGGCCAGTGGGTGCCGACAGGCAGTGCAGGCGCCCAGTCGAACTCAATCGCCATGCTGAACCGGTCTTTATCGTCCCTGAAATTGAGGAGAGCATTGCAGAAATTGGAGGAAAGCACGGGGTTTTGTTCAGTTTTAATGCCATCCACAAAACTGTCCAGGGTGTCGGTTTTAATGGCCTTGACCATTGCCGAGAGCCCTTTTGCAATGGCAAGAGTCGTCTTACGGGCCAGCGGCAAGTGGTCAAGGCCTGCATCATGTTCACCCGTGTCAATCAATTGTGTCTGCACAGGATGGATTACCCCTAATGGGGTAGAAACCGTCAAAATAAAACTGCCTGGCTGCGTATGCTGAAACTTGGCGGAGTCCACAATTGCCAGGGCTTCCCTTCTTGATTGTTTTCGGTGAAAAACTTTTGGACTTAAAACATTGGTTGCACCCGCCAGTATCAAATTCTTTGCCCCTTCAAGCGCTGCAATCACGTAGGTTAAGGGGACCGAAATCTGCTGGTTATATTCATCCCTCAGTTGATACCGCACCATGTCTTCATGTGTCTGCAAAACCTCGATGAAAATTCGCTGGGGTGATGCGTCCTTCAGTTTAGCAAGGTCCATCACAATCCGTTCCATCACCCTGCCATAATCCAATTTTGTGGTATCCAAGGGAAAAACCATCTGAATGTTGGTGTACTGGGCGTGTTCCATCACATAACGGTCTATTTTTTCCCAGCCAGTTACCAACTCCCAGCCATTGCCTTTTAGATAGTCCCTCATCTGGAGGGGCGATATCAATGCATAATTCAATTTCATAGCTGATAGAAGGGCAAGTTTTCCGCTCGGCTCAGTGATGCGCAGATGCCCTTTAATGCTTCGGGTGTAAACAGTTGCGTCTTGGGAAGGTAGATGGTTTGACTGGTGCTGTTTGGGCTGGCCGGCGCACCCCTCAAACTGAGCCAATAAGCAGATTTGCGCAAAATCAGTTCTTCCTCCGAGACCGATAACCAATCGTCATCATTCGCATCCAAGAACATCACTACTAAAATTCTGGGTGTGGCGTAATCTTCACTCCGCAAGTCATCATAGCGACCTGTACCCTGCAGGGTATAGCTGAAATGGTTCGGAAATTCAGTTGGTGGCTGGGTTGTGGCTTTCAGCTGAATATGTATATCCACTTGCTTCAAAGTTCCCCCGTTTTCAAATGGGCCCCAGCACCGTATGTCTGCGTCGATTCCGCGATTATCTTCATGCCGATTACACATTTTGCATGATGCACCAACTTTGCCTGCGACCGCGTGCAGATATGCATAGCTCAATTCGCTTATTACATCATTTTGGTGCAGCGGGCTCACAAGGGCAAAAAGCAAAGGGTGCAGATGCAAAGATAAATGCCTGCCAAAGTGCGGAGGGGAACAGTTTGGCACCCCCGCTTGCTTTTACCTTTGCCCGCTGGGCGGCGAGCACATTGCCAGCCAAGCCGCCCGATAACCCACAAGAACCAACAGGCACAATGCCCTACCATTTTACATCTGAAAGCGTATCGGAAGGACACCCCGATAAAGTAGCCGACCAAATCAGCGACGCCATTCTGGACGCCGTTCTCGCCCTCGACCCTGAAGCAAAGGTGGCCTGTGAAACCTTTGTTACCACGGGCCTGGTGGTGATTGGCGGCGAGATAAAGGTGCGCAAAGAAGCTAAAGCCGACCTCGACTTTGCCCAGATTGCACGCGACACCATCAAAAAAATAGGATATACCCGTGCTGAGTATCACTTTGACGCGGAGAGCTGCGGGGTGATGGTTTGCCTGCATGAGCAATCGGCCGAAATCAACCAGGGGGTTGACCGCGGCGATGAAAGCCAGCAAGGCGCCGGCGACCAGGGAATGATGTTCGGCTATGCCACCAGCGAAACCGACAACTACATGCCCCTGAGCCTGGAGCTGAGCCACCTGCTGGTGCGCGAACTGGCCCACATCAGAAAAAACACCCGGCAGATGCCCTATCTGCGCCCTGATGCCAAAGCACAGGTAACAATAGTGTATGACGACAACCACCAGCCCATGCACATTGATTCAATTGTTGTCAGCACCCAGCATGATGAAGACTTTGATGGCAGCCCGCTGACAAGTGAGCGCATCCAGCAGGATATCGTCCGGCACCTGATTCCGCACGTGCAGGGCCTGCTGCCCGAAAGACTCAGCGGGTTGTGGAGTGATGATATCAAGTATCACGTAAACCCGACAGGAAAGTTTGTCATCGGCGGGCCGCACGGCGATACGGGGCTTACAGGGCGCAAAATAATCGTTGATACCTATGGGGGCAGGGGTGCCCACGGGGGCGGAGCCTTCAGCGGAAAAGACCCCAGCAAGGTTGACCGCTCAGCGGCCTATGCTGCAAGACACATGGCCAAGAACATCGTTGCCGCAGGGGTAGCCGACCAAGTGCTGGTGCAGGTGGCCTATGCCATCGGGGTGGTGGAGCCTGTCAGCATTAACCTGACGACTTTCCGCTCGGCCAAAATCCAGGGGCCTGACGGCAGCCCAATCGGTGATGAGCAGATTGCTGAAAAAATCAAACACCTGTTTGATATGAAACCCGGTGCCATCAGCAAGCGGCTCGGCCTCAAAAAGCCGATCTACTCGCCCTCAGCTGCCTACGGACACATGGGCCGAGAGCCGCGCGAAATAACCTATAATGCGGCCAATGGAAGCCAGGTTTCGGCTGAGGCCTTTACCTGGGAAAAGCTCGATCGCGTAGGGGATATCCGCAAGGCTTTCGGCCTTGAATAAGTCCGTGGCCCAGCCCCGCATCCTGATTACCGGGGCCGCCGGATTCCTCGGCAGCCACCTGTGCGACCGATTCATCGCCGATGGATATCGCGTGGTGGGAATGGACAATCTGCTGACAGGCAGCTTGAGCAATATCGAGCATCTGTTCCCGCTGCAGAGCTTCGAGTTTCACCACCACGATGTATCCAAATTTGTGCACGTGATGGGCGAGCTGGATTACATCCTGCACTTTGCCAGCCCCGCCAGCCCCATTGATTACCTGCAGATGCCTATCCAGACGATGAAAGTCGGCAGCATGGGCACGCTCAATCTGCTCGGCCTGGCCAAGGCAAAAGGTGCGCGAATACTGGTGGCCAGCACCAGCGAGGTTTATGGAGACCCGCACATCCACCCGCAGAGCGAGAGCTATTGGGGCAACGTGAACCCCATCGGCCCCAGGGGGGTGTATGATGAGGCCAAGCGATTTATGGAAGCACTGACAATGGCCTACCACCGGTTTCATGGAGTGGACACCCGCATTGTCAGAATTTTTAACACCTATGGGCCCCGGATGCGCCTGAATGATGGCCGCGCCCTGCCCACCTTTATGGCCCAGGCCCTGCGGGGTGAGGACATCACCGTTTTTGGCGATGGCAGCCAAACGCGCAGCTTTTGCTATGTGAGCGACCTGGTGGAAGGAATCCACCGCCTGCTGCACAGCCAGTACAGCCTGCCTGTCAACATCGGCAACCCCGATGAAATCACCATTGGCGAGTTTGCCGAGGAAATCATAGCCCTGACGGGGGCCAGGGGAAAAGTGAAGTATAACCCCCTGCCTGAAGATGACCCCAGGCAGCGTGAACCCGACATCAGCCTGGCCAGTGAACTGCTGGGCTGGCAGCCCGTGGTGGGCCGAAAACAAGGCCTCCGCATCACCCTCGATTACTTCAAAGGCCTGCCGGAGTTTGCGGGGCCGTTGGCAGGTGCAGCGGTTTAAAAATTATGACGCATAATAATTGCACCTTTGCAATGTGATGCGTTTGCCATGCTTTGTGGCAAAACATCCGTCCCATTTTCTGTCAATTTCCCAGTTTCCCCATATGATTCGCCCACTGCTTGCCCTTGCTCTTTTTTTTATTCCCGCCGCAAGCCATGCTCAGCTGGGCCAGTATGTCAACTTTTGGGGCGGCAGCCAGTTGGTGCGCCTCACCAACAGCGATGATTTTTACAGCACCCAAAGTGCCGACTTCATCAACAGCCGAGACCTGTATCGCAGTGCTTTTGGCATTGATTACATCAAAAATTATCAGGTGGGCTTTGGCTATGGGGTGGGCCTGGCTTATAGCCGGCAGGGTTCAGCCTATGGCGGCACCCTGCAATACGTTACACCTGCAGGGGAGGCCAGGTGGAACAGCCAGATTTTCCTCGATTACCTCAAGGTGCCTTTCACCTTCCGGTTCAACAGCGTTACCGATAACCAGGACGTGGTGAGCCTGACCATCTATGCCGGCCTGCAGCCTGAAGTGCTGCTGAAAGCATACAACGTGGGATACACCAGGGACACCCTGAAAGGGACACTGCTGCCCGACACCGCATTTGCAAAGTACAGCGACTTTGACTACACCGACCTTTACAAACGGCTGCAAATCAGCTTTGTGGGCGGGGGCCAGCTCAACTTTAAAATTTCGCGGCTGATTACCACTGCCATCGGCATCCGATATGACAGGTCGGTTTTCAACATCGAGAAAAATGATTATGCGTTTCCCAGTGATTTTCCTGCAGCCGGCAAGTTCCCTGTCAGCGTGCCCAAATCAATCAACCCTGCCAAGGCAGACATCCTCAACCGCAGCCCTACGCTGAACAACACCATCGGCCTATACCTCACCCTCCAGTTCCGCCTGGCAGATGTCGAAGAGCCAGAACCCAGGGACAGGGGGCAATAGAGCAAGATTCCAGGGTGTAGAAGGCAATGGCTATTCTGCCTGCTCCAGTTTTTTAGGGGGGATTCAGTTTGCCGCGAAGCAAACACATATTGGATTTTGTGGTAGGATGCAGGTGGTGTGTGGATTCACTTGGGCCTCAAAACCGGAATGGTCTGCGTAGCCTGAGGAACTCTAAGTGGAAATGCTTGTAGGCATCATTTCGATGAGTCAATAACTCTGCAAACAAGTTATTTCCTAAACTTTCGTCGAAGAAAAAGAACAATCGGTAATTTCCCAGGGCAATTCGAAACCACCCTGGGCAGTTTTCAATCTTTTCAATATGATGGGCATCCAGGGTGCCGGACTCTAATTGGGCAAGTTTGATGTTCGCCTGCTTTCAAATGTCTTGTTGGACCTTGCAAGTTTTTCGAAATCCTTAATAGTTTGTTTGTCAAAGATTAATTTATACGGTCGGCCTCCAACGAACATAATCTTCAACATTTCTGACCTTAGGGGTGGTCAGCAATTTCAGAAGTTTTGGATTTGAATGTATCTCCAATTGTATTTCAGTCTGTGTAAGCAATGATTTAAGCATCTTCTGCTTTTCATTCTGTCTAAACTCATTACTATCCCTTGCCAGCAAGGCGCAAACCCGAGACAGATGTTTATCTCGCACAAAGTGATAATAAGCCGCACGCACCTGTCTGCGTTTCATCAGGGGTATCGCTCGCAAATTATGCTGCAGAATTTCAACCAGGTTTTCATATTGCAAATTGAGTTCACATTGCTCTTGCTCAGCAACCAAATTTCTTTCAATCGCCATGATCCTCTTAGGTACTTCGAGGTATTGTGCGTCTGGGGGAGGAATTGCCATGGGCTGCAGTATATAGATTATCGGGAGTCTATCGTTCAAAAAACGTGCGAAATCCATTTACAAAAATATCGTCTGCCAGCCCGGGGGCCCAGCCTCCATTGCCACAAATGGTGAGTGGCTGGTAACAGGGCTATGTAACCGTCAGTAATCCTGTGCCGAGTCGTATTCCCTCAGGTCCTTATCCAGCATGGCCCACAGCTTTTCCTTGAGCGGCTGCAGATTGTAGCCCGACACGCTGCTGAAGAATATCGTCTCGACATCCGAGGGCAATGTTTTGGCGATTTCAGCCTGCAGTTCCTCATCCAAAATGTCAGCTTTGCTGATGGCCAGCATCCGCCGCTTGTGGATCAATTCGGGCTCGTGCTCCCTGAGTTCATTCAGCAGGATATCATACTGGCCCTGGATGCTGGGTGCATCTGCAGGAATCAGGAAAAGCAGCACGGGGTTTCGCTCTATATGGCGCAGGAATCGCAGGCCGATGCCTTTGCCCTCACTTGCGCCCTCTATTATCCCCGGTATGTCGGCCATGATGAAACTCCGATACTCGCCCACATCCACCACGCCGAGGGTTGGTACCAGGGTGGTGAAGGCATAATCGGCGATTTTAGGCTTGGCGGCTGACACCACACTCAGCAGCGTGCTTTTTCCGGCATTGGGAAAGCCCACCAGCCCGACATCGGCCAGCACTTTCAACTCGAGGATGATGGTGCGTTCTTGCCCTTCTTCACCTGGCTGGGCATATCGCGGTGCCTGGTGCCCTGCACTCTTAAAGTGCTGATTGCCCTGGCCTCCGCGTCCGCCTTTCAGCAAAATCGCCTGCTGGCCATGCTCGGTCAGTTCAAAAAACACTTCATCTGTGTCAGCATCTTTTGCAACCGTACCCAGGGGTACCTCCAGGATAATGTCATTGCCGGCAGCCCCTGTTTTTCCGGTGTCGGCGCCATTGCCGCCATCGGGCGCGGTGATGTGTTTTCGAAACTTGAGGTGCAGCAGTGTCCACAGCTGTTTGTTGGCGCGGAGGATGACATGGCCGCCCCTGCCGCCATCGCCGCCATCGGGGCCGCCCTTGTTGTTGAGCCTGTCGCGAAAAAAATGCACAGCGCCCCTGCCTCCATGTCCGCTTTGGCC